>JAZRNA010000018.1:0-6605 GCA_045647945.1 Clostridia bacterium | reverse complement strand
GGGTGATGACCGCAATTATCTTTGCCGATGACAACGATTGTGCCGCCATGGTCCTCGTAGTATTTTTTGAGAACGGCACCATTTTCGCAGAATGGAACAACAACATCGTCTTTGCCGTAAACAAGGATTACAGGAATATTGTTTTTAATCAGGTCGGGGAGCTTGTCGATGGGGTGCTCACGGTAGCAGATAAGCTGAGACATGGTCATCCCTGTTGCGTTTGCAAGCTCTTCAAAAAGACCGCTTTCACCAACGCCCATGTCGGCAGGGCAGGAAAGAAGGTTGAGTACCGGTGCGTCAAGATAGAGTGCGGAAACTCTTTCGGGGTACTTTGCAGTGAATTTTGTTCCTATAAGACCGCCGCAACTCATACCAACTGGTACGCATTTTTCATACAAATCAAATTCCTTTATGATAAAGTCAGAAAACCGTTTTTTAAGGTCTAAATCTTCGTCCAGACACCAGCGGGTAACATTCTTGATAAAGGCAAGACACCAACCTCGCTTTACCATATCAATTTCAAAACCAGGAAATGCGTCAAAATATTCTGTTTTGAACAGCCATTTGCCGCATTTTTTGTCTTCTTCGGGAAGAATTATTATTGAGGGACGGCCCTCGAATTCAAAATCAATTCTTGTAAAACCGTTCCAGGTTGATATTGTTTTTTCCATAGAAAATCATCCTTTCTATTTGTTGATTTAATCTAAAAACATAGGTGTTGACATATAACGTTCGCCTGTGTCAGGTAACAGAACAACGATGGTTTTGCCTTGGCAGTCAGGGCGTTTTGCAATTTCTGTGGCGGCAAAAAGTGCTGCGCCGGATGAAATGCCAACCAGAATACCCTCTCTCCTTGCAACAGATTTGCTGGTGTGGTATGCGTTTTCCTCTGTTACAGTAATTATTTCGTCAATTATGTCAACATCAAGTGCTTTGGGAACAAAGCCTGCGCCAATACCCTGAAGTCCGTGGGGGCCTGAGGTCCCTTGCGAAAGAACAGGTGAGTTTTTGGGTTCCACTGCAACAATTTTTATGCTGGGGTTCTGTTCTTTGAGATATTTGCCCGTGCCCGAAATTGTTCCGCCGGTACCCACCCCGGCAACAAAGATGTCTACCTTGCCGTTGGTATCCGACCAGATTTCGGGACCGGTGGTATCATAGTGTGCCTTGGGGTTTGCCGGGTTTTCAAATTGTGATGGAATAAAGCTGTCAGGAATTTCCTTTGCTAACTTCTCCGCTTTTTTGATTGCACCGTTCATGCCCAGCTTTCCGTCGGTGAGGACAATTTCAGCACCATAGGCACGGAGAAGGTTGCGACGCTCGATGCTCATGGTTTCCGGCATGGTGAATATGGTGCGGAGACTCTTTGACGCTGCAACGGCGGCAAGACCTATGCCTGTGTTGCCACTGGTAGGCTCAATAATTACAGAGCTTGGATTGATAAGGCCAGAGGCTTCGGCTTCTTCAAGCATTGATTTTGCAATTCTGTCCTTGGCGCTTCCTGCCGGGTTGAAGTATTCAAGTTTGGCAAGGATTGCAGCATTTAATTCGTTGTCCTGATTGTAGTTTTTAAGCTCAATAAGCGGAGTTGAACCGATAAGTTCTGTAACCGAGTTATAAACTTTCATGACTGGAAAGACCCCTTTCGACTATGTTATGTAAAACTACTTCTTTGCAAGGACTTCCTTTGCTTTTTCTACAATGGTTTTTGTGTCAAGACCGTAAATTTCGAAGAGTTTTGCAGGAACACCTGAACGTCCAAATACGTCCTGTGTACCCACTCTTGCCATAGGAACGGGACAGTTCTCGCTGAGAACCTCTGCAACAGCACTTCCAAGACCGCCAATAATATTGTGTTCCTCTGCTGTGACAATTGCGCCGGTTTCCTTTGCAGCCTTTATTATAAGGTCTGCGTCAATTGGCTTTATAGTATGGATATTGATCACTCTTGCATCGATACCCATTTCGGCAAGTACTGTTTTTGCTTCCAGTGCGTAAGGAACCATAAGACCCGTTGCGATGATTGTCAGGTCTTTGCCCTCTGCAAGCGTAACGCCTTTGCCGATTTCAAACTTATAATTTTCGTCAAAAATTGTAGGAACTGCAAGACGACCAAAACGAAGGTATACAGGACCTTTGTGGTCTATTGCCGCCTTTACTGCAAGACGAGCTTCGGTGGCATCGGCGGGGTTGATGATTGTCATATTTGGAATTGTACGCATTATGCCAATATCCTCAAGACACTGGTGAGTCGCACCGTCTTCGCCAACAGAAATGCCGGCATGAGTTGCACCGATTTTTACGTTGAGGTTGGGGTAGCCAATTGAGTTTCTTATCTGTTCAAAGGCACGGCCTGCGGCAAACATTGCAAAGGAGCTTGCAAAAACTACTTTGCCGCAAGTTGAGAGACCTGCTGCCACAGAAAGCATATTGCCTTCGGCTATACCTGCATTAATGAATCTTTCGGGGTAAAGCTTTTTGAAACAGTCAGTTTTGGTTGATTTCGAAAGGTCGGCATCAAGAACAACCAGTCTTTCGTCACTTCCGAATTCTGCCAAAGCTGCACCGTATGCTTCACGGGTTGCTTTTTTTTCACCTACTGTATACATTAGCATTCACCTCCAAGATTTTTTATGTATTCATTAATTTCTGAAATTGCTATTTCATATTGTTCATCAGAGGGGGCGTTTCCGTGCCATCCAGCCTGGTTTTCCATAAATGATACGCCTTTGCCTTTGATGGTATTTGCAATGATGATTGTGGGTTTGCCCTTGCAAGACTTTGCTTCGTCGATGGCCTTTTCAATCTGGTCAAAATCATGACCGTCAATGGTGATTACGTTCCAGTTGAAAGCCTCAAACTTTTTGTCAAAGGGTGTGGGGTTCATAACCTCACGGATGTCACCGTCAATCTGGAGACCATTAAAGTCAAGGAAAACAGTAAGGTTGTCAAGTTTGTAATGAGCCGCAAACATTGCTGCTTCCCATACCTGACCCTCTTCGCATTCGCCGTCGCCTAAGATTGAGTAAACACGGTAGCTTTTGCCGTCCAGTTTGCCTGCCAGAGCCATTCCGCAGGCAGCGCTGATGCCCTGACCAAGAGAACCTGTGGACATATCTACACCAGAAACGCCTTTAGCATCAGGATGTCCCTGAAGATAGCTTTCAGCATTGCGGAAGGCAGAAATATCAGATTTAGGAATAAAACCACATTCCGCCAATGTACCGTAAAGTGCCGGTGACGCATGGCCTTTTGAGAGGACGAATCTGTCACGGTCCGGGTCTTTTGGGTTTTTGGGGTCAACATTCATCTCGGACATATAAAGATATGTCATGATATCTGCTGCAGACAATGAACCGCCGGGGTGACCTGATTTGGCGCTGTGTACCGCTTCAAGAATTAATTTGCGGATGTTGGCTGCGGAAAGTTTTAACTCTGTTGTTTTGTTGTTCATTTGATTAAAGCCTCCGTTTTTAAATTTGTATTTACAAAACTCCCAAGACAATCAATGGTTTCTGAAACCGTTGCCCAAAACCTCTCTGGTGTCGGACAGGATAACAAAAGCGTTCTTGTCAACGAGTTTGATTATTTTCTTAAGTTTTGTTATTTCGTATTTTTTTACTACACACATGAGAACTGTTTTGTTTGCCCCGCTGTAATGGGAAGATGCATGGAGTGCGGTTGTGCCACGTTCCAGCGTTTCTGATATATGAGCAGAAATCTCTTCAGGGACATCAGAAATTATATATGCAACCTTTGCAAAATCAATTCCCTCCACAAGCAAATCTATGATATATGAGCAGATATAGAGGGCTGCTGCTGAATAGAGAATGACTTCCCAACGACCAAAGACAAGACCTGCCAGCAGAACAATGAAAGCATCTATTATCAGCACAAAACGGCCCACCGATATGGAAGGAAAGCGTTTTTTGAGAATCTGTGCGGCAATGTCGGTGCCACCCGTTGTAGAACCTGCCTGAAAAACCAGTCCCAGGCCCAATCCCATAAGTGCTCCTCCATAAATGGCAGACAACAGTATGTCGGATGTGACGGGCTTTAAAAAAGCAAAAGCATCGGTGAAAGCTGATAAGGCAAACATCCCCAAAAGTGATGAAAGCATAAATGACATACTGAAGTTGCGAAGGCCCCACAAAAAAATTGGTATATTAAGCACCAGTATGGAAATACCCACAGGGATATTTGTCAGATGATGGAAGATTATTGAAACACCGCTCAGTCCACCGGGGGCAATGTCTGCGGGCACAAGGAATAGGTCCAGGGACATTGCAACGATAAACGTGCCCAGCAAAACTGTAAAAAACCTTTTTAATTTTTTAAGCATTTTTACTCATCTCCTCAAAAACTAAAGAAAATATGTAAAAATGCCTTAAAAGTTTATTCGGTCAAAGGCTTTAAAAGTTCTGTAATCCGGTCACTTTGACCGGTGAGATACAGATACCCTATAAGAGCCTCGACGCCTGTGGCGGATTTGTAGTCCACAAGGTTTGCGTTCTTTGGGGGGTGGGAATTGGTGTTCCTGCCCCTTTTATACACTTGCATTTCTTCCTCTGTCAGCTTGTCCTTTATTTTTTGGTACAAATCGGACTGTGCCTTTGCGTTTACAAAGGAGATTGCCTCTTTGTGCAGGCGGTTTACGGGGAGATTGGTATCCTTCAGCAAATATGTCCTGACAAAGAGTTCATATACACAGTCACCGATATATGCTAATGTCAGGGGAGAATACTGCTTTGGGGAAAAGTTCTCGCCCAGATGAAATTCTTTGGTAAATGAATCAAGCATGAAAAAATTACCTTTCAGTAAAGTGTTTAGGCTTTTGTGATTTGCTGGCCCTGGGGGGTATCCTTTACTATTATGCCCATTTCGCGGAGTTTGTCACGGAGTTCGTCGGATTTTGCCCAGTTCTTTTCGGCACGTGCTGCTGCACGTTCATCAAGAATTGCAGCAATCTCTGAGTCTATGCTGTCTCCCTTGGAGTTTTGCAACAGACCCAAAACACCGCCTAATTCAAGGAGCAAATCAATGGTAAATGTAATCAGTTCTTTTGAGAAACCGCTGGTGGATGTAATGTTTTTGTTTGCCTCGGATACAATTTCAAACAAAACGGAAATTGCATCTGCAGTATTGAGGTCATCGTCCATGGCTGCGATATACTTTTCTTTGAATGAAACAAGGGTTTCTTTGAAAGCGGTTTCCTCGGGGGTTAAATCTGCCCGGGAGTCAGCGTTCTTTGCGAAGAACTTCAGGTCATGGAGACAGTTGTAAATTCTGTCAAGGGCAGATTTTGAAGATTCCATCAAAGTCTTGCTGAAGTTGATGGGACTTCTGTAATGAGCAGACAGCATGAAGAAACGAATAACCTCATAATCAAACTCTTCTGCTATTTCGCGAACAGTGAAGAAGTTGCCCAGGGATTTAGACATCTTTTTGTTGTCGATGTTGATGTAGCCGTTGTGCATCCAGTAGTTTGCAAAGGTTACACCATGGGCACATTCGCTTTGTGCGATTTCGTTTTCGTGGTGGGGGAAGATAAGGTCCTGGCCACCGCTGTGAATGTCAATGGTTTTTGCCAGGAATTTGTTTGCCATGGCACTGCATTCGATATGCCAGCCGGGACGGCCCATGCCCCAGGGACTCTCCCATGCGGGTTCGCCCGGTTTCTGTTTCTTCCAGAGGGCAAAGTCCATGGGATCGTTTTTGTCTTCGTTTATATTGATTCGTGCACCGCTTTCCAAATCCTCAAGGGGCTGGTGTGAAAGCTTGCCGTATTCTTTGAATTTTTTAGCTGCAAAATATACGTCGCCATCCACGTTGTAGGCATAGCCCTTGTTTTCAAGGTCTTTCACTATTTCGATGATTGCGTCTATGTTGTCGGTTGCCCTTGGGTGAACGGTTGCGCGTTTGATACCAAGACCGTCGGCATCCTTGAAATATTCTGCAATGTACTGGTCGGCAAGTTCCTTGACTGTTATGCCAAGTTCGTTTGCCTTGTTTATCATTTTGTCGTCTATGTCGGTGAAGTTCTGCACAAAGTATACAGTGTTGCCGCTGTATTCAAGATATCTCCGAAGGGTATCAAAGATGATGAAAGGGCGGGCGTTGCCTATGTGAAAATAGTTGTATACGGTGGGACCGCAGGAATACATCCTTACAACACCCTTTTCAACAGGAACAAACTCCTCTTTTTTTCGGTTTAATGTGTTAAAAACTTTCATTTATATGTCGTCCTTTCTATGGGATGTGTTTAGTCGTTGGGCTGTGCCAGTTTCTTCAGCTTTTCAATATCAACACGCAATTTGCAAAGCTCCATGGAAACCGGGTCCGGAATGTGAATCTGGTCCAAGTCTATCTTTGCGGGAGCAACTTTGACATTGTCGCGTTTTACTATGTGTGCAGGAACACCAACGCAAGTGCTGTTGGGAGGGATTTCGTTGAGAACAACTGCGTTGGCTGCAATCTTGCTGTTGTCACCCACGGTAAAGGGCCCCAGAACCTTGGCGCCGCTGCCGATGGTGACATTGTTGCCTATGGTTGGATGACGTTTGCCTTTGTCTTTGCCTGTACCGCCGAGAGTTACACCCTGATAC
>JAZRNA010000017.1:0-32873 GCA_045647945.1 Clostridia bacterium | reverse complement strand
TGGCTGCCGGACTAGGATTCGAACCCAGACAAACAGAGTCAGAGTCTGCTGTGCTACCTTTACACAATCCGGCAATATTAAATTGTTTTGTAAATAAAAAAGTATTTGGTGCGAGCAGTGGGACTTGAACCCACACGTCGGTTGACACACGCCCCTCAAACGTGCCTGTCTGCCTATTCCAGCATGCTCGCATATCCAAACAGCTTTTATAGTATAATACTTTTAATTCCATTTGTCAATACTTTTTTAAAAAAATTTTTGTTTTATAATCTAAGCCTTTGGAATATGCTTATTGTGGAGGCGATTATTTTATGAAAACATTAAAAACCTATGTTGTAGCAATTCTTATACCCCTTGCTGTAGGAGCACTTGCGGCGTTTCTGACAAGGGGCAACATGATGCTGTATGACGAAATAGTCAAACCGCCACTTGCACCACCGTCAATACTGTTTCCCATTGTGTGGACAATACTTTATATACTTATGGGCATCGGCAGTGCAAGAGTTTATTTAAAAAAAGAATCTATGCCCCAGGAGGTATCCTCTGCACTCGCGGTATATGCTTTGCAACTTGGGTTCAATTTTTTCTGGAGCCTTATATTTTTTAACCTGCGAGCATTCTTCTTTGCTTTTTGGTGGATTTTGATTCTGTGGGCTTTGATAATCATAATGATTTTTAAATTCCGCAAAATTGACGGCATTGCGGCAACAATCAACATTCCATATCTGTTATGGGTGACTTTTGCTGCATATCTTAGTCTTGCGATTTATATTCTTAATTGAATATGTAAGTGAAGAGGGTTTTGCCCTCTTCATTTTTGCGTTAGGATAAAGATTCAAGATAATCCTCGAAATTACTCTTTATAACTGTAACCCTTGGACCATAGATAACCTGCACCCCGGAACCGCTTTTGATTATTCCCGACGCACCACTTTGTTTAAGAGCAGCGTCTTTAACCTTAGAACTGTCTTTGACAGTAACGCGAAGCCTTGTGGCACAACAATCAACATTTACAATGTTATCTTTGCCACCCAGGCCCTCCAGAATAAGTGGGGACTTATCCTCTTTTGCGGCGTTTACGTCTTTTCTGGTATAGAGTTTGGTATCAGCCTCATCATCTTCGCGTCCGGGGGTGACAAAGTTGAATTTTTTGATAAGATAGCGGAAGATAAAGTAGTAAACGATGAAGTAAAGGATGCCTACCCAGATGATGTTTATCCAGTTGGTTTTTGCGTTGCCCTGAAGAATTCCAAACAAAAACAGGTCAATCACACCGCCGGAGAAAGTCATGCCTACGCCGACCCTTAAAATATGCATAATCATATATGCAAGTCCGGCAAAAGCGCAATGGATAATATACAAAACAGGTGCTACAAAAAGGAAAGTAAACTCTAACGGTTCGGTTATACCAGTGAGGATGGAGGTAAGTGCCGCAGAAAGAAGAAGACCGCCGGCTACCTTTTTCTTAGAGGGTTTGGCAACACTATACATAGCAAGTGCCGCACCGGGCAGACCGAATATCATAAGAGGGAATTTGCCGCTCATGAAACGTGTTGCCTCCACCGAGAAGACGGATGTGGATGGGGATGCGAGCTGGGCAAAGAAAATGTTTTGTGCTCCCGCGATGGTCTGACCGTCTATAACCATACTTCCCCCGAGGCCTGTCTGCCAGAAAGGCATATAAAATACATGGTGGAGACCAAAGGGAATAAGGGCTCTTTCGATTGTGCCGTAGATGAATGTTCCGAAGTATCCTGAGCTTAATACCAAATCCCCCAAGGAGTATATTGCACGCTGGATATACGGCCATACAAAATACATAATGATTCCCACGATTATATAAACAAAGGTTGAGATAATGGGAACAAATCTTACGCCACCAAAGAAAGAAATAACGGTGGGAAGTTGTATTTTATAAAAACGATTATGAAGTGCTGCAACGCCAAGACCTACTATTATACCGCCGAATACACCCATTTCAAGAGACTGGATGCCCACTACGTTTGAAACAGTACCTGAAAGCATAACTCCCTCTTCAAGCTGACCGTTGAGCTGCAGGAGTGTTGATATAGTCTGATGCATGATAAAAAATGCTATTGCGGCAGAGAGAACTGCTGTGCCGTGTTCCTTTTCTGCCATACCCAGAGCAACACCCATGGCGAAGATAATGGGGAGGTTTGCAAATACAATGCTTCCTGTTTGAGCAAGAATCTGCATTATCGAATTGAGAAGAGTGCCGGGGCCTAAGATTGCGTCCAGGTTATATGCCTCAATGGTTGTTGCGTTGGTTAGTGAAGAACCAATTCCCAACAAAAGCCCGGCAATGGGCAACAGTGCAATAGGTAACATAAATGAACGGCCAACTCTTTGCAGTACACTGAAAAGACCGTTTTCACCTTTCTTTTTCATATAAGTTTCATCCTTTCTTGAGTTATGATTTATATACCAGAGCGGGACTGCCAGCCTTGGCTGACGGAGCCTCCAGAACTCTGAATTCCTTAAGCTTTTCTGTATTTGTTATTACCACCATTGTGGTGGTGTTGTAGCCCTTTTCCTTTATGGCATCAATATCTGCCAGTGCGATTGCATCACCGCGGTGTATGGCATCGCCTTTCTTTACCAGAGATGTGAAAAACTCCCCTTTAAGTTCCACTGTGTCAATGCCGATGTGGACAAGAATTTCAAGGCCGTCACGACTGGTTATGCAGTAGGCATGGAGAGTTTCTGTAACATCAGAGATGATGCCGTCGATGGGACTGAAAAAATTGCCGTTTGTGGGAATCACGGCAAAACCATCTCCCAGAATTTTTTGTGAAAAGACCTGGTCTGGAACCTTGGCAAGGCCGATTATTCTGCCGTTGACAACAGAGGATAGATTTTTTTCCTTTTTGAGAAAGTTAAACATATAAGAACTCCTTTATTATGATTGATGTGAAAACAGAGATTTATTATGGCAAACTCCGTATTTTTTCACGCAGCCTTAGTATACATGGAGCAGAGACGGAAAGTTCGTCCACGCCCATGTTGACAAATTGTTCGGTAAGCGACAAATCTGCTGCCAATTCACCGCAGATCCCCACCCATGTGCCGTGTTTGTGAGCATTTTGTATTACGGATTGGACAAGCCTGAGTAGCGCAGGATGATGTGGGTCAAAAAATGGTTCCAGATGCCTGTTCTGGCGGTCTATGGCAAGGGTATATTGGGTCAGGTCATTTGTCCCTATGCTGAAAAAGTCAACCTCGGGGGCAAGTATATCGCTGATAATTGCTGCTGCCGGTGTTTCAATCATGATGCCGATTTCTATATTTTCATCAAAAGGAATACCCTCTGCACGCAATTCTGATTTTGTCTCTTCCAGAATGTTTTTTATGGATATCACCTCAGAAAGGGAAACTATCATAGGAAACATGATGGAAATATTGCCATAGGCTGATGCGCGAAGCAATGCCCGGAGCTGAGTTTTGAAAATACATGTATCGGTAAGGCATATGCGTATGGCACGATAACCAAGTGCGGGATTTTCTTCAGGAGGAAGGTTGAAATAATCAATTTTTTTGTCAGCGCCGATATCCAAAGTGCGTATGATTACCTTTTTGCGCATCATCCGCTCGGCAACTTCTTTATATTTTAAGAATTGTTCGTCCTCCGAGGGATAGGTGTCTTTTGAAAGATACAAAAATTCGCTCCTGAAAAGGCCGATACCCCCTGCGTCGTTCTGAATGACCGATGCCAGATCAGAGGGACTGCCGATATTAGCATATATATCAACTTTTTTGCCCGAGAGTGTCTCGTTGGGCAGGCCTTTCAGTTCTGCCAGCAGTTTTGCCCGTGCGTCTTCAAGTTCCTTGCGTTTTTTAAAGTCTGTCAGTTTGTTGTCATCAGGATTTATATAAAGAGTACCGCTGAATCCGTCCAAAATTGCTGTTTTCCCATGGTGTGAGGCGTCAATGGGGCCTGTGCCGATGACTGCGGGGATATTCATGGTGCGTGCAAGGATTGCGGTATGGGAGGAGGTGGAGCCTCCAAAGGTGACGAACCCAAGGATTTTTTCTTTATCCATTTGAACAGTCTCACTGGGGGCAAGGTCATCCGCTACGATTATTGACGGCTCAGAAAGAAAATCTTCGTCTGTGGAAGCTCCTGACAGGATATCCAGCAGGCGTTTGGAGATATCATTGACGTCTGCAGCCCGTGCCTGCATATATTCATCGTCCATCTCTTCAAAAGTTTTGGCAAAAAGGTCAGAGGTGTAGCTGACCGCATATTCGGCGTTTACAGCCTGATTGCGAATCATGGTGCTGATTGCACCGTGATAGTCCTCGTCGTCCAGCATCATCAGGTGAATCTGGAATATCTGGGCATTTGCCTCACCTACCTCCAAAAGGGCTTTTTGATAAAGTTCCCTAAGTTGATTTTTAGCGGTGGACCGTGCATCTTCAAATCGCAGAACTTCAGATTTTATGTCATCTATTTTGATACGTTTTACAACACGGCTTTCGCGGTTGTAAAAACAAAGTTTGCCCATAGCCAATGCGTTATAGACACTTTTTCCGTTAATTTCAAGCATGGGGGTTCGTTCCTTTCGGGAAGATTGTAAATAAGTATTCTTAAACTATTATAGACAAAAAAGACATAAACATACATTGCAGTATGATTATGTCTTTACAAAATGATATAGATTTTTAAAAAGTGATTTGTTTTGCAAATGAAAAACATCAAATAAAGAGCATAAACCATGCCTTGTCCGCATAGTATTTCTTAAACAAAAAGATATTTTAAGCACTTGGGATAAAGGGAGTGGAGTTTATGGAAAAAGTCAGGGGATTGAGCACATATGAAGCCGAGGAATCCCGTGCAAAACACGGCACAAATCGGCTCAGCGAAAGGGAAAGACCGACCCTGTGGAAGAAGTACTGGGAAAAGTTTGATGACCCCATAATAACAATTTTGTTGATTGCCTTGGGAATAAATGTTGTATTCACTTTTTTTGGCAAGGTGGATTGGTTTGAATGTCTGGGAATCTTCCTTTCGGTGCTTATATCAACATGGGTAAGTGCTTTGTCTGAATTCAAGAACGAAGAAGCCTTTCACCAAATCCAAAAAGAAGCATCAAGGACGCTGAGCAAGGTATATCGTGACAACCGTTTGTGTCAGATAGAGAGCGACGATATAGTAAAAGGTGATATGGTATTGCTCCAGGCAGGAGATTTGATACCTGCTGACGGATACGTTTTCTCAGGAAGTATCCGGGTTGACCAGTCGGCACTTAACGGGGAGAATAAAGAACAGCAAAAAACTGCGGAAGAAAAAGAGCCTGTATACAGGACAAGGCTCATTGATTTTTGGGACAAAAGCAGTCTGTTCCGTGGTGCGGTTGTATGTTCGGGCCAGTGTATATTAAAGGTGTGCCAGGTGGGTGACGGTACGGTTTATGGCAGACTAAATCAGGATACTGGTGATGAGGACAGGGAAAGCCCATTGCAACTTAAACTGTCAAAGCTTGCCAAGGGAATAAGCAGGTTTGGTTATATTGGTGCCACATTGGTTATGATTATATTTCTGGTTCAGAGGATATTGGTCGACAATGGATGGAATTTGATGCAGGTGATGGAATACCTGTCAGACAGGGGCCAGATAATATCGGATGTGGTAAATGCGGTGATTATAGGCATAACAGTAATTGTTGTATCGGTGCCTGAAGGACTGCCGCTTATGATTGCCATTGTGTGTTCTCTCAATATGAAAAAGATGATGAAAAACAATGTGCTGGTGCGAAAACTTATAGGCATTGAAACTGCAGGGAGCATAAATATACTTTTTTCTGACAAAACGGGAACAATAACCTGCGGAAGATTGAGTGTGGTGAGCTTTACAGATGGTGAGGGAAATACATATAATGAGGAAAAAGAAATACCTGATAATCTGCGAAAAATTATGGAGATTTCAGTGCTGGGCAACAGTGGGGCGCAACTTTCAGAGGGAAAGATTATAGGGGGCAATGCGACGGAAAAGGCGTTGGCTGAATATGTTTGCAGTAACGGAAAAGTGCGGAAATTAACGCTCAAAAAGTGTAATGAAACTTTGTTTTCAAGTGAAAACAAGTTCTCACAGACACAGGTTGAGGGTGATTTTTCGGGGGTTCTGGTGAAAGGTGCACCTGAGAAAATTTTAAGCCGTTGCAGCAGGTACTATGATGGGTCAGGGAATGAAAAAAGACTGACGGGTATACAAAAGCTGAATGCCCACGTTGACAACCTGGCAGAGAAATCCGTAAGGGTGATTGCCCTTGCAACTGCCCAAATGTATGAGGATGGCAGACTTCCTGATGAAATGACCCTTGTTGGTCTGGTGGGTATCCGTGATGATTTGCGTCCTGATGTGCGAGGCTCTGTAAGTGAGGTCAAGCGTGCGGGAATCCAGACGGTTATGATAACAGGGGACAAAAAAGAGACAGCCGTTGCCATTGCCCGCGATGCAGGAATAATGGACAGCCATCGTGATGTTGTGCTGACATGCGAAGATTTGCAGAGGATGAGCGATGATGAGATAAGCGGGATATTGCCGGATGTTCGGGTTGTTGCCAGGGCACTTCCCACGGATAAAAGCCGCTTGGTGAGAATTGCACAGGAAAAAGGACTGGTGGTAGGTATGACAGGCGACGGTGTAAATGACCTTTCGGCACTTAAGCGTGCCGATGTGGGCTTTGCCATGGGCAGCGGAACGGATGTGGCCAAAGAGGCGGGGGATATTGTTATACTTGATGACAACTTTTCATCAGTTAAAAAGGCGGTGCTTTACGGCAGGACCATATACAAGAGCATAAAAAAATTTATTGCCTGCCAGATGACAATAAATATTGCTGCGGTATTGGTTTCTGTTTTTGGCCCTATTCTGGGGATAGAAAAACCCTTGGGCATAACCCAGATGCTTTGGATAAATCTTGTTATGGACACTTTGGCGGCCATTGCCTTTGGGGGCGAGCCTGCACTTAAAAAGTATCTCCTTGAAAGACCAAAACGGCGTGACGAGAATATTGTGGACAAAGGTGCGTGGGGCGGAATTGTAATAAATGGAATGTTTATTTTCGCCATGAGTATGTTTATATTCCTGAATGAAAATATACGGTATGCGTTCAGGAGCCATAGTGATGACATATTCTTCTACACAGGGTATTTCAATTTTTTTGTGTTTGCCTGTGTGTTCAATGCTTTCAATACCAGATGCGAGGGTATTGATTTGTTTGAAAATATTTCGCTGAACAAGCCGTTTTTAATAATCATGTGCCTGATTTTTGCAGTGCAGATTTTTATGACCTATTTTGGCGGAGCGGTGCTGAGGACAGCAGGACTTTGTGCCAGGGAATGGATGCTGGTTGTGGTTATGGCATTACTGATAATACCTGTTGATATTTTTAGAAAGTTGATGGTAAAAAGAAGATAAAGGAAACTACACTCCACTCAAATCAAAGGGTGGGGTGTATTCTTGTTTTGCACTGGATTTTTCCTGAAAATATATGTTTTTGAAACCGAGTTCTGTTGCTGAATCGGCTACAGATTGGTATTCAAAGGATGTGATGGTGCGATTTATTTCGGGGAATAAGTCAAGATGACCGTTGGGGGTATATTGACTCATAAGACTGAGGATAAAGCTGTCAGTTCCAAATCGTGACCCAAGACTCTCAAGGACTTTTATAGAGTCGTGGCGTTGCATGGGAAGAACAAGATGCCTTACTATAACTCCTGATTTCATTATGCCATTTTTGTCAAATGCCAGAGGTCTGGTGGTGCTGAGCATTTTTTCCAAAGCCTGAATTGATATGTCAAAATAATCCGCTGCGTTGCTGTATTTTTTTGCAATGTGGGGGCTAAAGTATTTTAGGTCAGTCAGGAATATGTCAATATAATTATTTAAAATATCAATGCTTTCAGGGGTTTCATATCCCCCTGTGTTGTAGGCAAAGGGGATACGGATTTTGTCACGGACACCATCAATTGCCTCGATTATGTGGGGGATATAGGGCGTAGGTGTTACAAGATTTATATTATGAGCACCCTGGTCCTGAAGTTCCAGAAAAATTTGTCCAAGACGAGATGGGGATATTTCTTTCCCCTGTCTTCCAAAGCTTATTTCGTGGTTTTGGCAGTATACACAGCGTAGATTGCAACCGCAAAAGAAAACGGTGCCGCTGCCACCTGTTCCGCTTATGCAAGGCTCTTCCCAAAAGTGAAGTGCCGCCCTTGCAATTTTGATGTTTTTTCCTGCTCCGCATATGCCCGAAGTTTCATTTCGGTTCACACCGCATTTTCTTGGGCAAAGAGCACAATTGTTCAAAAGTTCCATGATTTTTCCCCTGAATGTAGATGTTGTTATAATTGTAAATTAAAAAACGTGAAGTGTCAATATTGGATAATTTTTCAAAAACTATTGACAAGGGAACAAAAATATGGTATTTTATTTTATGTTAAAATAGTTTGAAGTTCAAAGTATATTCGAGAGGGGTATTAAATTGGATAGAGAACAACGTACTGCACTTAATTATTTTTTTGTAAATGTATTCAACCAGATTTTGTCATGGGAGGAAAACAGTTTTAAGGAAATGGGGCTCTCTGATTTATCCCTGAGGGAACTTCATGTGATTGAGGCGGTGTGTTACCTCAAAGGAATGGGGAAAAACAGAATGTCAGACATCGCAAAGTATCTGTCAATAACTCCTGGTTCCTTGACCACGTCGGTAAATACCTTGGTCAAAAAGGGTTATCTTGAAAGAGAGAATGACAAGGATGACAGACGTGTGGTTTTGATTGTGCCCAAAGATAGGGCGGAAGAAGTCAACAAACTCCATGCTGAATTTCATTCCGCAATGATAGATGAGGTCGAAAAAATAATAAATAATGATGAAATAGATGTCTTAGTTAAAACATTGGAAAAACTGAGCGTATTTTTTGCAGAAAAGTCAAAAGTGAGGGGAAGAAAATGAAAAAAGAATTTAAACAGTATGAGGTTGAAGAATTCAGAAGTCTGCGTGAGGCAGTCAAACGTCATGTTGACCGACATGGCTCAAGACCTGCCTTTGTGTATCGTGAGAAAAGGGAACTTAAAACAGTTACATACAGAGGGTTTTACAATGATTCATTGTGCCTTGGCAATGTGCTTTTGAAAATGGGATTTATTGATAAACACGTTGCGTGTATAGGTGACAACTGTTATCGTTGGCTGGTGGTACACAGCACCATGATGAATTCAAATGGTGTTTATGTACCTCTTGACAGACAGCTTCCCAAACAGGACATTGTGACAGTTCTCAATCACAGTGATTCAGAGGTGCTGTTTTTCACTAAAAAATATATACCCGTATTGGAAGAAATAAGAGGGGAACTCCCTAACATAAAGGTTTTTGTATGTCTTGATGCAGAGGCAGAGGAAGGCAAACACCTTTCCTATGAGGACCTGATTAAAGAGGGTCAGGCACTTATGGATGGAGGATTCAATGAGTATGAAAAAATAGAGGGGGACACCGATGCATTAAGACTTTTGGTTTATACATCAGGTACAACAGGTATGGCAAAGGGTGTTATGCTGTCAGAGAGAAATGTTATGACCTGTATCAACACAGGACTCAGGCTGACCAGACTTTATGACAGGGCAATTTCTCTGTTGCCCTATCACCATACATATGAGGGTATAGGTCTTGTGGCGGAGCTTGCCTGCGGTGTAACAGTGTTTATAAATGACAGCATGAAAAACCTGCTTAAGAACTTTGAGACATTTAAGCCGGAAACCGCTTTCCTGGTTCCTGCTTACCTTGAGGCATTTTACAAGAGAATTCAAAAAGCAATCGGCAAGAAAAAACCTCTTATTGATGGAATGATTGGGCTCAGCAACTTGCTCCGCAAGGTGGGAATTGATGCAAGACGCAAAATGTTCGGCATGATACTCAAACCCTTCGGGGGCGAACTCCGCAAGGTTATCAGTGGCGGTGCGCCAATCCGTCCTGAGATTGCAGACTTTTTTGAGAGTATAGGTGTAACTGTGGTAAACGGTTATGGAATAACAGAATGTTCACCTCTTGTTTCCATTACTCGTGAGGGATATGATGATTGTTATACAGCGGGTGTTCCCATTGGTTCTGTAAAGATTAAGATTAAAGACCCTGATGAAAACGGAATTGGCGAAGTTTGCGTAAAGGGTACATCGGTTATGCTGGGTTATTACAAAAATCAAGAGGCAACCGACCGTGTAATGGATGATGGCTGGTTCAACACCGAGGACTTGGGAATGATTGATGAGCATGGCAGACTCAAGATTACAGGCCGCTCCAAAAACTTGATTGTCCTGAGAAACGGCAAGAACATCTTCCCTGAGGAAATCGAGAACTATATACTGTCAATCCCTTATGTTGCAGAGGCAGCGGTGACAGCATGGCATGATGAAAGTGGTGAGGAGGCAGGCCTTTGTGCCCATGTTTACCTTGACCCACAGAGTGAGATGTCAACTGCAGATGACCGTGAAGCAAGAGTTCGTGAGGATATAGCCAAGGTCTGCAAGGAACTTCCGGCGTACAAACAGGTAAGCCGTGTCAATATCCGCAAAGAAGAATTTGTAAAGACCACAACCAATAAGATAAAACGAAACGAGATAGAAAAATAATATCGGATAAATTTACTTATCTTGCACATTTATCGTTCGCTCGCATACACAAAGTATAGTCTCGCTCGCAGAAATACACAATCTAAGCAAATTTCCCACGATATTTGTGAATATGAAAAAGAAAGCCGATTAGGTGAAAAAACCGACTGCAGAAGCAGTCGGTTTTTTGATTTATAATAACTAATCAATTTTAAGCAGCATATTAAGAACTCTGCGGACGCTTTGTTGCAGATATCCTCTGCCACGGTCGGGGTATGAAATACCGATTTGGGTTTTCTTTACCAGGACAAGGGGCAATTCTTGAAGCAACATCTGGTCAAAGCCTGTGGGCATATGAACATCATTGCCGGCAACTACCTCTCTTGCAGTATTTGACTGAGTACCCCAGTCGGATATTACAAGACCCTCAAAGTTCCATTCGCCTCGGAGAATATTGGTGAGCATATCGTAGTTTTCTGATGCGTGGATGCCATTTATAATGTTATATGAGGTCATTATTGTCCATGGATTTGCTTCCTTTACGCAAATTTCAAAGCCTTTAAGGTAAATTTCACGTAGTGCACGCTCTGATACTATGGAGTCTGACTTGAAACGGTTGACTTCCTTATTATTGCAAGCAAAGTGCTTGACAGAGGCACCAACATTCTGTGATTGTATGCCGCGCACATTGGCGGCAGCCAGTTTGCCTGCAAGGTACGGGTCCTCTGATATGTATTCAAAGTTTCTGCCGCAAAGAGGATTGCGGTGGATATTAATGGCAGGGGTAAGCCAGATAGCCATATTATTCTCTTTTACTTCCAAAGCACCTATACGACCCTGTTCATAGAAAAGTTCAGTATCCCATGAGCAAGCAAGAAGTGTGGAACATGGGAAAGCTGTTGTTTCAACACCGCAGTCCCAACCAACACGTACGCCTGCAGGACCATCACAGGTTGTTGCACAAGGGGTGCCGTATTCATCAGCACCGCCGATCAAATTTCCTACTGTGCCACCGATACCGCCTGTGTCAGAGATACCCATGATGTCTTTACCACCCAAAAGACTTGCCATATATGTGGGCGTAAGCTGTGCAATAAAGTCATCCATGGTTGCATCGCCACTTGCTATCTGGTCAAAGCGGATTGTCTTTGCCTGGGGATTGAAAGGAATCTCGGGTACTTCGGGGAAGATTGGCTTTTTGGGGAGGTTCTTTGACATATCCTCAAATGTACCGTCTGCACACATACGTTTTTCCAATGATACAGGAGTCATTTGTTCAGAAAGCTGTTTTACAATCCTGAAATCTTCGGCAACGGTATATACAAAGTCTGCTTTTTCGGTATCGCGAACAGATGAACCTATATGGAATGTATAATCGCCTTTTTCAAGAATGTAGGCGGATTTTGCACATTTGCCTGTGTCATCGTAGCTTGCCATGTCGCTGATATTAAATTCCATGGTCAAGGTTTCTCTTTCGCCGGGGGCAAGGTTGCGGGTCTTAGCAAATGCAGCAAGCTCCTTTGCAGGCTTGCCCAGCAATCCCTGGGGAGCTGAATAGTAAACCTGAGCAACTTGACGGCCGCATACATCACCTGTGTTGGTAACGGTGGTCTTTACATATATCTTTTCGTTGTCCGCACATACTGTTGTGTCAGAAAAGCCAAATGTGGTGTATGAAAGTCCAAAACCAAAGGGATAATTTACCTTTTCACAAGCACCGGGAACGGTTTCAAAATAACGGTATCCTACATAGATATCCTCATAATATTTGGCGAGGGCATCGGTTTCAAGAAAACTCTGTGCAGATGGAAAATCATCATAACTTCCGGGGAAGGTATCAACAAGGTGTCCCGACGGATTCACATCACCGGTCAGGATATCTGCTGTTGCAAGACCGCCCTCCATACCGCCATACCATGTTACAAGAGCAGCACCGATTTTTTTGTTTTCCTTAATCCATGTGGTGTCAATCACACCGCCGATATTAAGCAAAACGATTACATTTTCAAAATTTTTGCATACAGATTCAATCATCTGTTCTTCTTTATCGCTCAGGTAGTAATCTCCTTTTATTGGCTCATGGTCAGAATTTTCGCTGGTAAAACGGCATATGGTTATAATTGCCACATCAGCAAAATCTGCAGCTTCTTTAACAAGGCTTTTTGGCAAATCGGGCTCAACTGCAAAACCATGTTCTAAAATAGGCTCATATTTAAGGTTCTCATTGTAAAATTCTTCGGTTTTGGGAAAAACCGAGAGCTTGCCCTCAGCTTCTTTTGCGTGAAGACCGTCATTCAGTTTAAGTATGTGCTTACAACGAACGCTGTCCGCACTGCCGCTGCCGCCTTTTACATAGTCAATCTGTGCCTTACCGAACACAGCAACCTTTGTGCCTTTTTTAAGAGGCAAAATACCGTTGTTTTCAAGCAGGACCATACCTTCACTTGTAGCACGGCGTGCGAAGTCAATATGTTCCTGACAAGAGGTAACACGTGTACCATCCTTGCCCAAGGGCAGACACGGATGATATTTGATACGGGACCATTTATTTTGCATATTGTGTCAATCCTTTCAAAAAAAGTATTTAGCTATTCTTTATACTTGAATTTTATGAAAAAATATGCTATAATTCAAGAAATAACATGCAGGTTTTTGGACAAAAAATGCACAGGAGGTTCTGAAATGAAGCCTTTTTATGAACACAGAGAAGAAAAAATGGTTATATCACCCTCCGGTTCCCTTTGGTACGAACCCCATCTTCATGAACATATTGAGCTTGTGTATATGAAAAAAGGCAGGGCACATGCATTTGCAGGGGGCGTTGACTGTGAACTGGAATCCGGAGACTTTTTTGTGGTGTTTCCAAATAGTGTTCATTATTATGACAACTGCTGGGATGATGAATCTATTGTAGTTATAGTATCGGATACAATGATGCCTGAATACAAAGAGATTTTTTCTGGCAGGATGCCTGTTTGTCCTGTTGTAAAGGGAGTATGCGGTGAGGCAGGCGAACTTATGAAAATGCTGGCGAAGTTTGCACAAATCGAAAAAGAAAGCGGGAATTACAAAGGGGTTTTGCATGGCCTTCTGCTTTCCGTTTTTGACATGATATTTCAAAAAATGGAATTTAAAACGGAAAGGAGCAAAAAACAGTCTGCAATTCAGGACATACTTGAATATTGTGAGAAAAATTTCAAAAATGAAATTTCAATACAATGTGTGGCAGACGCTCTGCACCTTAGTTGTTCATATATATCCCATTCATTTTCAGAAAAAATACACCTGGGGTTCAGGGAATACATAAATTATCTAAGACTAAATGAGGCAAGGGAACTGCTGGAGGTCAAGGATTTGAATATAACCGAGGTAGCCACAGAGGCAGGATTTGAAACTATAAGAACTTTCAACAGGGTGTTTAAAAAAAGATATGGAATGACACCCTTTGAGTACAGAAAAAAGATAAACAAAAAAGTAGTTTAAAACAAAAAAATTCTGTCATCTGACAGAATTTTTGTTTGGTGGAGATGAGGAGAGTCGAACTCCTGACCCCCTGCTTGCAAGGCAGGTGCTCTCCCAACTGAGCTACACCCCCATATTAAATTGAATGCCGTGCTTTGCACAACAAATGAATTATATCACAACATTTTAAAATTGTAAAGAGTAATTTTGAAAAAAATGAAAAATTTTCAAAAAGAATAAAACAACCGGACAAAATGTCCGGTTGTTTTTGGTGTAGAATTTTAAAATTTAAACTTATTTGGAATATCCATAAAAGACATTTCCTGAAAAAATGTAATTCGGTATGAGGGAAATTACTTTCCTTCGTCAAGACCGAAACGCTTTCTGAACTTGTCAACACGACCGCCTGTGTCAACTAACTTCTGCTTACCTGTATAAAAAGGGTGGCAAGCTGAACAAATTTCGATAGAAACGTTCTCTTTTGTTGAACCTGTTTCAATAACATTTCCACAAGCACATTTGATTGTTGTTTCTTTGTAATCCGGATGTATTCCTGCTTTCATCTATCTTTCACCTCTTTCTTTAGAGTGTTGTAGCTTAAATCAGCATTTTACATTATAGCATAGGCTTTTTGTAATTGCAAGCTATTTTTTAAAAAAATTAAAAATTTTTGAGTTTGTCTTGAATTTTTGCCTTTAAAAGAGCAAGGTCAAGGGAGACTCCAAGGAAAATTTCATCGGCCAGAAGTCCCTGATATATCAGCATTCCAAGCCCGTTAAGTGTCTCTAAACCCAGTTCCTTTGCGTGGGTCAGGAGGTTGGTCGTTTGGGGTTTGTAAATCAGGTCATGAACCAAGGCATAGGGGTTTAAAACCTTCAAAAATGAAAAATCACTAAAATCAGAATCAATCCCTTCCATACCAAGGGGTGTTCCGTTTATCAAAATATCGCAATCACGGCAGTGCTCACAAAGATTTTCTGTTGTGAGTGTTGCGGTAATCACTTCCTTGCCGGTTTGTCTATATACATTATCCGCCAAGGCTTGTGCTGATGACAGAGTTCTGTTTAAGACAGTGATTTTTTTTGCCTTTTCGGTTGCTGTTTTGAGGGCAATGGTGGAAACCACACCGCCGGCACCCAGAATCACAATGTTTTTGTCCCTGCACTCATAACCCTTGTCCAGCATGCCAAGGATACAGCCTTTGCCATCGGTGTTGTAACCCAAAAGTTTGTCTCCGTCAGCTTTCACTGTGTTTACAGAATTAAAAATCAGGGCATCACTGTCGACAAAGTCAAGGAGTGGCATAATATCCTGTTTGTGGGGCATTGTCAGGTTGAAACCCTGCAAAGAAATACATTCACTGCTCTTGAGGAAGGCAGGCAGTTCGCCTTTTTTAACACGGATTTTCCGGTAGGTATAATCCATGCCCAGTTCCTGCAGAACGGTTTCGTGGATTACAGGTGAAAGACTGTGGGAAATGGGGTCGCCCACAACTGCAAGATTAATCTTCACTTGTATCTCCAACCTCTCTCAACAAATAGTCAATGGCAAGAAGATAACCACAGAAACCAAGACCGGTAATCTGACCGATGCAAGCAGGTGCTGTCACAGATTTATGACGGAATTCTTCGCGTTTGTAAATGTTGGATATATGGACTTCAACTGCCGGAATGTTCACAGATGCAAGTGCGTCATGGATTGCATAACTGTAGTGTGTGTATGCACCGGGGTTTATAACAATTCCGTCATAATTGCCAAGGGCGTGGTGGATAAAGTCAATAAGCTCGCCCTCGCTGTTGCTTTGGAGGACAGTAACCTCAATATCCTTGCTCTCAGCATAGTCCTCGATATATGTTTCCAAATCAGCGTAGGTTGCATTGCCATAAACCTCGGGTTCGCGTATACCCAGCATATTTAAGTTTGGACCGTTAAGAACCATAATTTTCATTTTTTATCACCTCGTCTATAATTTTTTGCACCGATGACATGAGAGTTCCGGTGTTTTTGATTTCTGTATGACAGAAATCTTTATATTTTGAAAAACGCCTGTTGTAAAGCTCAAAGAGTCGGTTTTTATTTTTTGCAAGAAGAGGCCGTGATGCCGTCCTGATGTTGCAGTGAATATCCTCCAGAGGCCTGTTTATGAAGATTACTGTGCCGCCCTTTTGCAGTATGTCTTTATTTTCGTCACGCTCCACACAACCGCCGCCGGTGGAGATTATGGCACCGTTTTGTTTTACAAGTGAAGAAAGAAGTTTGGTCTCTTCATTACGAAAGGCTTCCTCCCCATGGAGGGAAAAAAAGTCGGATATTGTGGTGCCAAGGTTTTTTTCGAAAACACGGTCGCAGTCAAATAGCGGCATATTAAGTTTTTTAGCCAGGATTTTTCCTATTGTGGTTTTGCCGCAACCGGGCATTCCTATGAGTATAATATTTTTCATAAATCTTATTTCTCCGGTGAGTAGTAGTTACCCAACAGCTTCAGGTATGAAGTGCTCTCCACGATTGTGTCCATAATCCCTTGGACTTTTTCGTCAAGGAGGTTGCCTTCAAAGTCAACAAAGAACATATATTCAAAGTTTTTGTCGTGACTGGGTCTTGATTCGATTTTTACAAGGTTGAGGCCGTTGTCGGCAAACTCAGAGAGAATGTGGTTCAGTGAGCCACTCTCGTTGGGAAGAGTGAAGAGAATACTGATTTTGTTGCAGCTTTCGTTGAGAACTCCCCGTTTTGCAATAGCTGCAAAGCGAGTAATGTTGTTGTCACTGGAACTGATGTCCTCTGCCAATATTTTAAGCCCGTAAATATCAGCGGTACGCTTGTCGGCGATTGCTGCCTTTGAGTTATCACCCCAACCGGCAATAAGCTTTGCAGCAAGTGCTGTGTTGTAGTATGCCTGGAACTCAATTTTGGGGTAATTCTTGAAGAAGTCTTTGCATTGCAGATATCCTTGTTCGTGAGAGTATACTGTGCGTATATCTCTGATATCTGAGGAGTGGAGACCAACCAGACAATGTTCGATGGGGATATCAACCTCGCCCACAATATAAAAATCACGATTTTCAAGCAAATCATAAACATCTGAGATTGAGCCGGTTGATGAGTTTTCAAGGGGCAAAATTCCGTAGTCCGCATCACCATTTTCAACCGCATCAAGAACCTCTGCAAAGGTCATTGTATTTACACTGTTGCAGTCGTTGCCAAAGATTTTTATGAGGGCGGTTTCGCTGTTTGCACCTGGGATACCCTGATATGCAACAGTGGGATTTGATTTAAGTTCGCCATGGTCAAAGATTTTGTCCAGTTCAATCATGGTTGCCTCCGGTGACAAAATCTTTTTCTGGGCGGTACGGCTGATTGACATTATTGAAGAAAAGAAGTCGCGTACGGCCTTTGCTTTGTCGGCAGTCGCAAGAGCCATTTTGCTGTCCAGAATTTCTTTTTCACGGGTTTTGTCAAGGATAGGCAGATTGTTTGTCTGTTTGTACTTGGCAACAGCCGCAGAACAATCCATTCTTTTTAAGAAAAGAGGGAGAAGTTCTGCATCAATTTCATCTATTTGTTTTCTCAAGAGTTCAAGTTCATTCATAAAAATTTCAACCTTTCTATATAAGCTTACATTCAAGGATGGACAAAGCAGCAGCACATTCCACAACCACTGCGGCACGCTGTACTATACATGGGTCGTGCCTGCCCTTTATTTCTATTTTGGTGCTTTCCATTTTTTGAGTATCCACCGTATCCTGCTGTTTTGCGATGGAGGGGGTGGGCTTTATAGCCACGGAAAAGACAATGGGCATTCCGTTGGTTATGCCGCCGTTTATACCGCCGTTGTTGTTCGTCTTGGTAAAAATCTCTTTGCCGTCTGTGACAAAGGGGTCATTTGCCTGACTGCCAAGCAGGTCAGCAAAGTCAAAGCCTTTGCCAAACTCAATCCCTTTTACGGCAGGGATTGAAAACATCATTGATGAAATAATGCTTTCAACAGACGCAAAAAAGGGTGAACCAAAACCCGGCTTTATGCCAAGGACAGCACATTCCACTATTCCGCCTACCGAGTCTTTTGCCTTTGCGGCGTCAAGGATTGCTTTTTTCATTTCTTCGCCTGTCAAATCGGATATGACAGGGAAGGCTTTCTTGCGGATGGTATCGAACAGTTGAGGTGAAAGTTCGGGACAATCCATAAAGGAGTCTTCAGATACATTATGTATCTTTTTTATGTGTGAGCCAACTGTTATGCCATACTGAGCCAGAACTTGCTTTGCAATAGCACCTGCAAAAACCAAAGGAGCGGTAATCCTGCCTGAAAAATGTCCGCCACCGCGAAAGTCATGACTTTCGCCGTATTTTTGAAAACCTGTAAAGTCTGCGTGTCCCGGTCTTAAGAGATTTTTGTTGTAGTCATTTGAACGGGTGTTGGTGTTGCGTATAATGCCGCAAATGGGCGTGCCGGTGGTTTTTCCGTCAAAGACACCTGAAAGGATTTCAACCTCGTCTGCCTCTTTGCGAGGGGTAGAGAGATTATCTCTACCCGGTGTACGGCGTTGCATTTCGCTGTGTATAAAATCCATATCAAGGCTGATGCCTGATGGTATGCCATCCAATGTGACCCCTATGGCGTTTCCGTGGGATTCGCCAAAGATACTTACTTTCAGTTTGTTGCCCCATGTGTTCATTCTACATTACCTCCTAAGGCTTTGTAATCATCAAAAAAGTTGGGATAAGATTTCTTGACAGCATGTTTTGCACCATCAATTACAACCTCGCCTTCAGCACGGCAGGTGGCTATTGCCAATGCCATTGCAATGCGGTGGTCGTTCCATGAGGAGAGTTTACCACCATACAAGACTTGCTTGCCCTGTATTTCAAGAAAATCTTCACCCTCGGTTATGTCAGCACCCATTTTTTTGAGTTCTGAACATATTGCAGCCAGACGGTCACTTTCCTTTAGCCTGAGTCTGCCTGCATTTTCTATACGGCTTGTTCCTTTGCAAAAGCACATAAGAACCGCTAGAATGGGAACAAGGTCGGGTATCTCATCGGCATCTACCGTGATGCCGCGCATGATGCCTGTATGTATTGCACGAAGTGAGGTATTGCCGCATTTCTCCACTTTGGAACCTGTTCCCTCAATAATCTCAATAATCTTTTTGTCCCCCTGCAGACTGTTTTCATCAAGTCCATGACAAGTGACATTGCAACCAAGGGCACCTGCGGTAAGGAAAAAAGCACCTTGAGAAAAATCACCCTCTACAGTATAATCCTGAGGTTTATATTTTTGATTGCCCTTTATATTAAATGCGGAATAGTTTTCGTTTTCAATTTCTATGCCGAAACTTTTGAGAACCGATATGGTTATATCCACATAACTGCGTGACGAAAGATTACCTTGAATTTCAATTCGGCTGTCACCGTCAAGCAAGGGCAATGCAAAAAGCAGACCTGTTATAAATTGTGAGCTGATGCTGCCGTCGATTTTGAATGTTCCAGGTTTGAGCCTACCCTCAACAGAAAGAACATTGTTTTTAAGACTATAACTGATGCCTTTTTCTTCAAAAATATCAAAGTATGGGGTCAAGGGTCTTTCCATGAGTCGTCCGTGGCCTGTGAATTTTGCCTTTGGGTGCAGAGCCAGAACTATAGGGATAAAAAACCTCAAGGTAGAACCGCTTTCACCACAGTCCAGTTTAGGTATTTTTTTGATTGATTTGAAACTGTCTTTAAATGTGACTAAGGCACTTTTTTTGTCAAAGTTGAATTTGGCGCCCAGCATTTTCACACAGCCAAGAGTTGCCTTTATATCCTGGGACAAACAAAGGTTTGAGATACAGCAGGACTTTCCAGACAAAAACCCTGCAATAATTGCACGGTGTGCAAAACTTTTTGATGGCGGGATATCCACTTTGCCGTTTAAGACGGTGGGTGTAATGCTTACCATATCCATATGCGGGTTTTCTCCGTTCGTTTTAGAATTACTTTTCCGAGTTTTTCAGGTATAACAAGTGACACAATGTTGCCCTCGCCTTTTTTGTCCACCTTTACAGCGTCCAGAAATGACTGTTTGTCAATCGAAACATCCTGAGGAAGATTGAAAGCCGATACAAGGTTGCGTATCCGCATGGATGTTCCCATGGGCGTTATGCCCATGCTTTCGCCGTATTCTGCTGCCATAACCATGCCGGCAGCAACAGCCTCGCCATGGGTATAGTCGGTGAAGTTATATTTTTTTTCGATTGCATGACCAAATGTATGACCAAAGTTTAAAATCATTCGTCCGCCCAAATCCAGTTCGTCTTCTTCGACTACCAGTTTTTTAAGTTGGCATGAGCGGAAGATAACATCATCAATAATACCCATTATGCCTTGACGAGAGGGGGCTGACTCTATTTTTTCAAAGAGTTCCCGGTCAAGTATTACACCATATTTGATAACCTCTGCCATTCCATCACAGAATGTGCGGTCAGACAGGGTTTCAAGACAGGTTGGGTCAATGAGAACAAGCTTTGGCTGATAAAAGGTTCCAACCAGATTTTTGCCCTTTGGCAGATTTACTGCCACTTTGCCGCCCACACTGCTGTCAACCTGTGCAAGGAGAGTTGTGGGAAACTGGACAAAGGGGATGCCACGGAGGAGAGTGGAGGCACAAAAACCGGCAAGGTCGCCAACCACGCCGCCGCCAAGGGCAATGATTAAGTCTGAACGGGTAATACCCACATCAAGAATCTCGTTGTACAGAGAACTGAGAATTTCCAAGGATTTTGAACTTTCGCCAGCAGGAACAGTTGCCACATAGGGCTGAAATCCTGCCGAGGACAGAGATTCAAGGAGCTTTTGAGCATAAAGAGGACCTACGTTGCTGTCAGTAACAACAGCAACCCTACAGGGGTTAATTATTGTCTTAATCAACTCCCCTGCCTGATGCAGAACACCATTTTCAATTTTTATGGCATACTCCCGACCGGGGAGGTTAACTCTTAGAGATTTCATATCTGCCTCAATCCTCCTGAAACTCAGTATTTTTATGTTATCACAAGTTAAAAAATATTTCAATCATTTACAGGCTCTTTAGCCTGCATGGTTAATTTGTTTTCTTTTACCGTGGAAAGCAGTCTCATAAGTTCGGTTTTGTTATCGCTTTCAATCGCTGTCTTTATTTTGTTTAGGGATTCAATAAATGTGTCAAGCTCCGGCAGGAGATGTTTTTTGTTTTCTACAAACAATTCACTCCAAAGCTGAGGGTTTATGTTGGCTATCCTTGTACAATCACGGAAAGCACCCGCTGTATAGGCCCTGTTCATATCCTGATTATATTCAAGACACAGTGCAGACGCAGCAACGTGCATAAGGTCGCTGGTATATGCAATAACGCTGTCATGTTCTTCAGGGTCAGCCACGGTGATTCGTGTTGCGCCAATGAAATTTGCCATTTCCTTTACCAAGGCTATAGCCTTGCTGCTGGATGTATCTGTGGGGGTTATTATGTAACCGCACATGCCGAAAAGCTCCGGAGCGGCACTGTCAAAACCGTCTGTCTCGCGCCCTGCCATGGGATGTCCGCCTACATATTCACACCCCGGGGGCAAAACCTTGGCAATTTCTTTTGACAATCTCGATTTGACACCGCATACATCGGTGATTACAGCACCAGGCTTGAAATATTCCTTGTTTTCATCTATGATTTTTACAATCAGGTCAGGATATACACACAGTATAACCAAGTCGGCTTCTTTGATTGCACAAGCAGGGTCCTGCCATACCTCGTGGACAGCGTTTGACGCCAATGCTTTGCGGCATGTCTCGGGGTCAATGTCACAGCCTGATATTTTTGCATTCTTGAAACCATGGAGTGCATATGCCATGGAACCCCCAATTATACCCAGACCTATTATTGCTATTTTAAAATCGGTTTCCTCCATAATGCAAAACCAATACCTTTCTCTTTTTATCAGCACTCACGTCCAAAGTGAACGCTCATTGCACCAAGCTTGTTCATAAGATTTTCGTACTGAACAAGGTCAAGTGACTGTGCTCCGTCACAGAGGGCGTTTCTGGGGTCGTTGTGAACCTCCACAATAATGCCGTCAGCGCCAACAGCCATTGCGGCCAAAGACAGAGGTTCAACCATCCAGCTCATACCTGCGGAGTGTGACGGGTCAACAACAACGGGCAGATGGCTTAGCTTTTTGATTGCGGGAATTGCGCTGAGGTCCAGGGTGTTTCTTGTATATGTTTCAAAGGTCCTGATGCCTCTTTCGCAAAGGATTACATTGGGGTTGCCGCCTGCCATGATGTATTCTGCTGACATAAGCCACTCCTCGATGGTTGCAGAGAGACCCCTCTTAAGGAGAATTGGTTTCTTTATTTTCCCCAGTTCTTTAAGCAGGTCAAAGTTCTGCATATTCCTTGCCCCCACCTGAATAATATCAACGTTCTCGTTGAAGGTTTCAACCAAAGAGGGGCACATGATTTCTGTAACAATGGGAAGACCTGTCTCCTTTCTTGCCTCTTTAAGAAGTTCAAGGCCCTCCAGTTCAAGTCCCTGGAAGGAGTAAGGTGAAGTTCTGGGTTTGTATGCGCCGCCGCGGAGAATGGATGCACCGCTGTTTTTTACGCTTTTTGCAACGGTGAGAATCTGCTCCTCTGTTTCAACACTGCAGGGGCCTGCCATAACAATGAATTTTTTGCCGTCACCTATTTTTACGCCGCATACGTCAACCACTGTGTTTGCAGGATGGAATTTGCGGCTGGCTTTTTTAAAGGGTTCCTGGACACGCATGATTCTTTCCACATCAGGGTCAAGAAGAAGTCTGTCAGCATCCAAAGAATGTGTGTCGCCTATAAGACCCAGAACAATGCTGTCCTTGCCTCGGCTGATATCGATTTCCAGACCCTTTGCCCTGAAATCATTAATCATTGAATCCAGATGTTCCTGATTTATAGTTGATTTTGTAACGATTACCATTTTTTATCAAACCTTTCATAAATAAATAAAAAAGAGAGCCCGCAGTATAACGAGCTCTCTGAACAATTTTCAAAGATTACACCTTAAATGCTTGGTGAAAACATCAGCCCATTATACTTTGTGTTTTTTGCAAAGTAAAAATAACCGTAGCTAAAATAAAAGCTAAGGCTGATAAAGTAAAAGAAATATTCAACTGTGCGCTTGAATGCGTTTGTCAGTTTCATAATTCACATACCCTTTCGGTTATTTGCCAGTATTATAGCATACAGAAATTGAAAAATCAAGAGTTTTTTTAAAAAAACTAAAATTTATGGTTTTTGCGATAGTTTTGCGGAGAAAGTCCGACTTGTTTTTTGAATATTCTGCTGAAGTACAGAGAGTTCTCATAGCCTATTCTGGAAGAAATTTCAGAAATGCTGTCATCAGTATTCTCCAGAAAAAAACGTGCATTGGAAATCCGCATAGATAAAATATATTGCATAGGCGTGATGCCAATATATTTTTTAAAGCTTCTTATAAACCAACAGGGGCTTATATGACGTGACCTTGCATAGTCATCAATGCTTACCTGGGAAGAAAAGTTTTCATTAAAATAGTGTATTGCAAGGTCGATCTCCTTTTTTATATTATTGCTGTATCCGTGCCCTTGGGTTATATATCTGTCGGCAAGAAGAAAGATGTTTTGAAGAAGTAGTGCCAAAAGGTCCTGAAAGTCGTGTTCTGAGGAGCGGAGCTCATTGATAATCCGGATAAAAAGCCGGTTGAATTCCATGGATGCACCAGTAAAAAACAGGTTTGAATTAAGATTGTATCTTTTGAGGATGTTTTCAACATCATTGCCTGTAAAGTGAATCCAGAAAACCTCAGGCATATCCTTTGCGTAATAAGTATAATTTTGAAGTTCGCCGGGGCGGTAGAGGACAATATGTCCTGCCGAGAGGACCTTTTCTTCGCCGTTAAAGAAAAAGTGTGCCTGCCCGGAGGCAATGTACAGAAGCTGATAATCACTTCTTCCATTTGGTCGATATGTGGGTTGCGGTGAACGGGTTATAAAACGATAGTTACCACAGCTTTTAACAACCAACGGACGGCTGAAATCTGCTGTGTCAGCAAGTGAATTGTCCAGATATGCTGCGTTTGTATACAACTTTATATCCCCCTTATATAAAAAAATGCATATGTTTTAAAAATAACCAGCATGAAAGCTTTCCAATATTATAACTCAATATTTTGTATTATGCAATAGTATAGGATTAAAAATAGTATAATTTTGTGCATATTTTGTGCGATTATAGATATAGCATGGGTAAATTGCAAGAGATATAATTTATAATGAGGAATAATTTAATTGACTTTTATCGGCAATTAAGGGGGATACAGAGTATGCAGAAGATTGATTTTTTAAAAAGTCTGGAAAACGGTGCATTTGACAACGGATTCAGGAAACTGTACGGTGGGGACAAGGGAGTGTTGGACAGACAGAAGAAAAGATATAAAGAAGCAGTTGAAAAGTTTGCACAGACATATCCGGGGAATGATGAAATTTATGTATTTTCCGCACCGGGAAGAACGGAAATCGGCGGCAATCATACCGACCATCAGCATGGATGTGTTCTTGCGGCGGCGGTAGATGTTGATATTATCGGGGTTGTTGCTTTTCACAATAAAGGTGTTATCAGAGTTTTGTCTGAGGGATATAAAGAGATAAGTGTTGAGACCGACAATCTGGAAATTCATCCGCAGGAAGTGGGAAGCGCTGCCATTATAAGAGGTGTTGCAGCTAAATTTAAGGAGTTTGGTGTCACCATTGACGGGTTTGATATGTATGCAACATCGGATGTTCTGGGCGGCAGCGGCATTTCTTCGTCGGCAGCGTTTGAGACACTTGTGGGCACTGTAATTGACAAGTATTACAATAACGGCAAACTTGGTGCGGTTGAAATCGCAAAAATCGGTCAGTTTGCGGAGAATGTGTATTTTGGCAAAAAAAGCGGACTTATGGACCAGATGGTAAGCTCGGTTGGCGGTTTTGTGTCCATCGATTTCTGTGACCCGCAAAACCCTGTGATTGAAAGCTGTGCCTTTGATTTTGACAAGGCGGGATATGCTCTGTTTATTACAGATACAAAGGGCAGCCATGCGGACCTTACAGACGACTACGTTGCCATAACCACTGAAATGAGACAGGTTGCAAATTATTTTGGCAAGGACGTCCTGAGGGAAGTGGATGAGGATAAGTTTGTTAATGAAATACATAATGTAAGGAAAGAGTGTTCTGACCGTGCATGTCTGCGTGCGATGCATTTCTTCAATGACAACAGACGTGCAAAGGAAGAATTTGAGTTACTCAAAAAAGGAGACATAGAAAACTTTTTAAAACTTGTCAGGGAATCAGGGGAGTCCTCAGCAAAACTTTTGCAAAATCTCTATTCCAACAAAAAGCCTACAGAACAGGCAATACCTCTGGCGCTTGCTGTAAGCCGCAACATTCTTGGCGATGTGGGTGCAGAGAGAGTTCACGGGGGTGGCTTTGCAGGGACGATTCAAAGCTTTGTTCCCCAAGGCATGGCTGAAGAATATAAGAAAGAAATGGATAAATTGTTCGGCGACGGCAGTTGCAGACTGATGAAAATCCGTCCTGCAGGGGGAGTTTCATTCATCGAATATTGTGAAAATAACTAAAGAGGACAGAGTGAAAATGGAAATTCATACATTAATAAAACAACTGATTGATTATGGTATTGATACAGGACTTATTGAGAAAGAAGATAAAGTTTTTGTCAGAAACCGTCTTCTTGAAACACTTGGTATTGAGGAATGGACAGATGAAGGCGAAACTTTTGCAAAGGAAGAGTCTATCGAAAAGATATTGGGCGGAATACTGGATTATGCTGTAGACTGCGGTTTGATATCAGGTACAAATGAATCAAGGGATTTGTTTGATACCAAAATCATGTCCAATTTTGTGTCATATCCCAGGGATGTTATAAAGAACTTCAAGAATGAATATGACAAATTTCCCCAAAGTGCCACGGATACATATTATGACTGGAATAAGAAGGTTAACTATGTAAGGGCAGAACGTATTGCCAAGGACCGTGTGTGGACATATGATACACAGTATGGGACATTGGACATCAGCATTAATCTGTCCAAACCGGAAAAAGACCCCAGAGATATTGCAGCAGCGGGGGCAAAGAAAAGTGCAGCATACCCCAAATGCCAGCTCTGTCTGGAAAATACGGGATATGCGGGCAGAATCGGCCACCCTGCAAGGCAGAATCTTATTCCTATCCCCATGGACATTCAGGGGGATGAATGGTATTTGCAGTATTCGCCATATGGCTATTACAACGAGCACTGCATAGTGTTCAACGGCCAGCATGTACCAATGAAGATAGATGCTAAGGTTTTTGGCAAGTTGTTTGACATAATTGATATGTTGCCTCATTACTTCGTAGGTTCTAATGCAGACCTCCCCATAGTTGGCGGATCAATCCTCAGCCACGAACATTTTCAGGGAGGGCGCTATGCCTTTGCAATGGCAAAAGCACCTGTTGAGTACAGCTTTGTGATGAAAAATTTCCCTCAGGTTAAAGCGGGAATTGTTAAATGGCCCATGTCGGTTATACGACTTTCATGTAAAGAACGCAATGTATTAGAGAAAGCCTGTGACGAAATTTTGGTTGCATGGCGAAAGTATACTGATGAGAGCGTTGGGATTTTCAGTGAGACAGAGGGCACGCCACACAATACCATCACACCTATTGCAAGAAAGATAGATGATGTGTTTGAATGCGACCTGGTGCTCAGGAACAACAGAACATCAGAGGACAGACCCCTGGGTATATTCCATCCCAATCCATCACTCCATAATATAAAAAAGGAGAACATAGGACTTATTGAGGTTATGGGCCTTGCTATTTTGCCCTCAAGGCTTGCCACAGAACTGGATTTACTGAAAGAGGCTATGCTGAAAGGCGAGGATCTGACCCACAACGAAAAACTGAAAAACCATGCAGAGTGGGCAGAGAAGGTTTTGTCAAAGCACCCTGAGTTTTCAGAGGAAACTGCAGAAAGCATTCTTAAGGAAGAAGTGGGAGCGGTATTTGAACAGGTTCTGGAGGACGCGGGTGTATTCAAACGGGACGAACAAGGCATGGATGCCTTTAAAAAATTTTGCTTGCGTTTTTGATTAATATATGGAAAGAGCGGTTGTCGCATTGTGCGGCAGCCGCTCTTTCTGTTTTTATAAGATTTCTTCTATGTGAAAGCCTTCCTGATGGGGAATGTGGTCAACAAGCATGGTGAACATGGTGAATTCGCCAAAGAAGTCGGATTTTTCCCCAAGTCTTGCAAACTCTCTGCTTTGCATAAGGGAGATTTCAAGCTGTTCAATTTCGTGGGTTGAGATGGTAAGAGATGCCCACATACGGCGGCTGTTCCATGCCTTATCTATCTTGTCAATCTGTTCCACAACCTTGTCCCATTCTTCGGCGTTGGCAAGGGTGGTTGCGTCCTCGCATTTTTTTGTTATGTCTTTGGAGAGATTAAACATTATATAAGAGTGTATTCCGATGAAAGTGCAGATTACCAGCAGCAAAGCCAGGGATATCAAGAATGCTTTCATTTGTTTTTTCCGTCCTTTCTTTTGTCTGTTGGAATCAGCACAACATCTCCTGTTCTGTCGGCAGTCATGCAAAAGACTTCAGATGCCTTTGAAACTTTGTGACTTTTCAGTTGTTTTTTCAACCATTCTTCATTGAACCCCAAACGGGAAAGGTTGTTTTTGTTTATGTGCCCGTTGTCAATAATCACATAACTGATAAAATTAGGAACAGTATTTTTGACTTCCAAGTCCGCAGGGGTTGCTGGACTGTGTTCAGGCTTTGGGATAACACTTACGTTGCCGTTTGTTTCCATTATTACATAATCAACCTCTGAGAGCGAGGTAGCACCTGTATTCCTGATGGTTTCCATAAGGTCATTGAGGTTGAAACGTTGTTTGCTCATCTCACGTTGATTGATGGCGCCTTTTTCATAAAAGACGCTGGGCGTTCCAAAAAATATCTTTCGGATAGTAAAGTTTTTGTATGCACCAAAGGAAAGCATAACTTCAAGAATAAGCAACAGAGAAATTGCAATGAGACTGTTTATAATGGGCTGGGAAGTATCCTGTATAGGCAGTGCGACCACTTCGGATATGACAATGGTCACCACCAGCTCGGAGGGCTCAAGTTCGCCTATCTGGCGTTTTCCCAGCATACGCAAAGACAAAATCATGAAAAAGTACATTATAATTGTACGAATAAAAGTTATAAGCATTTGGAAACCTCCCATACACTTGTTGATATTGGAAACAATTTTAGTATTTCCCCAAAATACGGAATGTATGTCCTGTGTAACAAAAAGATGATTTCTACATAAAATGTTTTAGTGAGAAAATAAGTTGCAAGGAGTGTTTTGAATGGCTGAAAATATGGTGGGAAGCGGAATGGGTTCTATTATTGTCCAGGTTTATACTGCAGACCAGGCAGTTCCCATTGCAGACGCAAACGTGATTATTACAAGGCCCACAGAGGGGGTTGAGGAACTGATCAGAATCCTCAAAACAGACCGGAGCGGAAAAACAGAGGCTATAAATGTTCCTGCACCGCCGGCAGAAAATTCACTGACACCTGATGGTGGTGTAAGATATTATAAGTACAATATACGGGTGGATTATCCGGGATATTATACAATGGAGAATGTAAATGTTCCTATATTTGAGGGGCAGAGGGCTATTCAGCCTATATTTATGATGCCCCTGATGGAGGATGAGGAACGCGGAAAGGTGGTAACAGTCGTGGAGGAAGAACCCTTTGAAAGCGAATAAGAATGAAAGGTTGGTGGGTTGAGTGGTAGGAACTCCGTATATACCCCAGAACATAACGGTGCATTTGGGAGCGCCTGATTCCAATGCCGAGAATGTAACAGTTAGCTTTGCAGATTACATAAAGAATGTTGCTTCAAGTGAAATTTTCCCCACATGGCCGGAGAGTGCACTTAGAGCCAATATATATGCCCAGATATCATATGCCTTAAATCGTGTTTATACCGAGTGGTACAGGTCAAGAGGATATGACTTTGACATAACCAATTCCACAGCATATGACCAGTCTTTTGTAAAGGGCAGAGATATTTTTGAGAATGTAAGCCTGATTGTTGATGAAATTTTCAATGATTATATACGCAGGCAGGGAAATCTGGAACCACTTTTTGCGGCATTTTGTGATGGGCGTGAGGTAACATGCAACGGACTTTCCCAATGGGGGTCGGTGGACCTTGCCAATCAGGGGCTGGGCCCTTATGATATATTAACATATTATTATGGAGATGATATTGAACTTGTGAGAGACGCACCAATACAAAATGTGACCGAGACATATCCTGGGACAGCTTTGAGGCTTGGCAGTTCGGGGCAGGAGGTAAGAACTATACAGACGCAACTCAACAGAATTTCAAAGGATTATCCCCTAATTCCCAAAATCTCAAATGTTGATGGTGTGTTTGGTATAGAAACAGAGGATGCGGTAAGGAAGTTTCAGGAGATATTCAATCTCGCTGTGGATGGCATAATAGGCAAGGCGACATGGTACAGAATAAAGTCAATTTTTGTGGCTGTTGCACGGCTTGCAGAGCTGAATTCTGAGGGTATAAGGCTTGCCGATGTGCCTAAAAACTTTGTCACTGAAATACGTCCCGGCGACACCGGGAATCCTGTTCGTGTGCTCCAATATTATCTGGCGGTTATTGCTGTGTATAACAATAATATCCCCACGTTGACCATTGACGGGGTTTTTGGGGATGCTACCGGAAATGCTGTGAGGGCGTTCCAAAGGGCAAACGGACTTCCGGAGACGGGTGTTGTTGACGAGGCAACATGGAATGCCTTGAACAGTACTTATTTAGGGATATTGCAGAGTTATCCTCCGCAGTTTTTGGCTGAGGACTATTCACCCTATCCGGGAACACCGCTGAGAATAGGAAGCACAGGGGATGCGGTGAGAGTTGTTCAGGAACGGTTGTCTTTTATATCGGGGTTTTATCAGAACGTACCCAATGTTTCTGTGACCGGGACATTCGATGAGCAGACCCGGACGGCGGTGGATGCTTTCCTTGAGGATATAGGATTACCGCCAAAGGGATTTGTGGGACCGGGGGCCTGGAAACTTATTGAGGATACATATTTTGACCTGAAAAATGGGGAATTAAAGACCCCGGGACAGTATCCCGGATATGTGGTAAGAGAGCAACAGTGAAAGGAGCGGATGTAAAATGGCCAATACCTTGTATTTTTCACATCGTGACAACAGGGCAAATGTTTATGAATTGCAGACTTATCTCAGATATATATCCAGATTTATAAAGGAGATACCTCTGGTTAATCCTGATGGTATATACGGACCAAAGACAAAAGAGGCGGTAACGGAGTTTCAGAAAATATTCGGACTCCCTGTCACAGGAGAGGCAGATTTTGAAACCTGGACCCGTATCGTTGAAGTGTATGATGAATTTGTGAGGACAGAGCGTGAACTGAGGCCTGTTTTTGTTTATCCCACAGACCTTCCCAGCTTTAAAGAGGGTGACAGGTCTGATGAAGTTTATGTGCTTCAGGTTATACTCAGGCGATTAGGAAGAATTTTTGGCAATGTGCATACAGCAAAGATTACCGGTGTGTATGATGATGATACAAAACGTGCCGTTGATGACCTTGCCAAACGTTATAACAGAGATTCAAAAAATGGTGTTGACAGAGAATTGTGGAATCTTTTTGCTGATATTTACAGTGGATTTACATATAATGATTGAGAATGGATTGTGTTGACTTTTCGGCGGTTGTTTGTTAAAATATTTCCGGGGCAAAGGAAGACGTCATTGCCCCGGGATACGGCACAAATTTTGCGGAGGATTTTTACTTATGAGAATGAGAAGAAAAAAACATCGTGAGGAGCGGTTGGAAAACTGCTCACAGATAATGATTAAGGATATTCTTGAATATAAAAACGATATAAAAAGTGTTTTTAGCGAGGACAAGCCCTTGCATATTGAGATAGGCTGTGGCAAGGGAGGTTTTATAAGCGAGTCTGCAAGAAGAAATCCCGACACAAACTATATTGCTTTTGAAAAAAATCTTGACGTACTTGTTCTTGCAATGGAGAAAGTCCGTGAACTGGGACTTACAAATGTCAGGTTTGCTCCGGGAAATGCGGAAATCTTAAGGGAAATGGAAACGGAAACCAAGGTTGAACGTATCTACATAAATTTCTGCGACCCATGGCCAAAGAGTGGTTATAAAAAAAGAAGACTTACCCATGAACGGTTTCTTGAAATATACAAAAGGATTATTGCAAAGGACGGGGCGGTGCATTTTAAAACAGACAACAGACAGCTTTTTGAATTTTCCCTTAACTCCTTTGCGGATTTCGGACTTAAATTAAAAAACATTACCCTCGACTTGCACAACAGCAATTTTGAAGGTAATGTGATGACCGAGTATGAAAAATTGTTTTCTGAAAAAGGACAGCCAATATACAGATGTGAGGCTATTTTCTGGGAGTATTGTAATAAGGCACAATAAACAGTACGGCAAGGACTATGGCCTGAGCTATTAAAAAAGAGACAAAACCATAGTCAGAATTGAGCACAGGTTCTAAGAATCTTGTGTGTTGGAAAAGCCATTTGTATACGGTTCCCACTCTGTTTATGTAAAGAACATACGAAACAAGAAAATAAATTGAATATGATACCGTTGCAGGAACTGTATATTCAGAAAGTGAATATGCTTTCTTGAATCTGTATGACCAGTTTCTGTAGTAAAAAAATATAAACAAAACAAAAGCGGTAAGGTTAAGAACAAAGCACACAAATTCATAGAACACCACAATGCCCCGATATATCATAAGGGAAAACGGAACCGAACAAAGTACTGACATACAGAATAATTTTATTGTTTCAACAATAGATATTGTGAGAAAATACATTGGGAAAACCTCTCTAAAAAGATTTACATAAGCAAAAGTATTTTAGCATATATTCGGCCAATGTTCAAGAGGGAAAATATAAATTCTAAAAATTTCAAAAAAATCATTGACAAATCTGAAAGAATGTGATAACATTACACAGTAAAGCAGAAGGTCCGCTTCTCCCCTCAGCTTATGGCAACAGGGTTTTGAGTTTGTTTTTTGAGTGCGGAGTTTTATGCTTTCCGCACTTTTTGTTTTTTGAAAGCAAGTGCAAAAATTTTTGGAGGTGTTTAGGTATAGCTAAGCAAGAGTTGATGATTAACGAAGAAATCAAAGACAAAGAAGTACGTCTCATCGGTCCTGATGGTGCTCAGCTTGGTGTGGTTTCCAGCAAGGAGGCGTTGGCCATGGCTGACGAACATAATCTTGACTTGGTAAAGATTGCCCCACAGGCAAAACCGCGTGTGTGCAGGATTATGGATTATGGAAAGTACAAATTTGAGCTTGCAAAGAGGGAAAAGGAACAGAGAAAGAACCAAAAGGTAATCGATATCAAAGAGGTTCGTCTCAGCCCCAATATTGACGAGCATGATTTCAATACAAAAGTTAATCAGGGAATTAAGTTTTTAAAATCCGGCGACAAGGTTAAAGTTTCTGTGCGTTTTCGCGGACGTGAGATAACTCACAGTGCCAGCGGAAAAGAGTTGCTTCTTAGGGTTAAAGAGCAAATGGCAGAGTATGGCGTTGTTGAAAAGGATATCAAACTTGAGGGAAGAAGCATGGCTATGTTTGTATCACCCAAGAAAGCATAAGGCTC
>JAZRNA010000016.1:0-14225 GCA_045647945.1 Clostridia bacterium | reverse complement strand
TTCCCCGACAGCCACATGCGTTTCTTAGCCTCTTTTGCAAACATGGTTTCAAAAAGCAATAACATATCATCCCATGGCCGTGGAATGACAGTCTGAACAATTATCCACCATGCCCACTCAAGGCAGGCTACACTGCCCACAGCAGCAGATTGGTACCGCAACGCAGGTTTTAACCTGATACGTATAACGGCGGGATGTCCCATCCATTACACGGTCACAGGCCTCCGCGGAAAAGGGGTCAACGCCCACATGCCGTTGCGGATCGCCCCTAAACCTTAACTCCCAGCACACACCCACGACTGGGCGTCGCAAGCACGCACAAGGAACTTCATCGATATGCCCTTCGGCGAATTTTTAGGCCCGCCCTGGGAAACGAAGTAACTGACTAGAATACCGTTACCCTATAATCTCTCAAAATAATTATATCCTATTTAATAAGTAATGTCAACAAATTTGGGTTGATTTTTGACTTTGTATATGCTAAAATCTTTGTGGTGATGCAAATGGATAAAAAACAAAAAATTACCCAGTGTGAAAGCTGTGCGTACTTTGATTATGACTATGAATTGGGTTGTGATGTGTGCACTATAAATCTTGACGAGGATGAGGTGTCAAACTTTTATGCATCGGGACATAATTCCTGTCCGTATTACAGCTTTTATGATGAATATAAGATTGTAAGAAAACAAAATTAATGTTTTATTTAATAAAGAATGAGTCCCCTGTGAAAGCATGGGACTCATTCTTTATTTTTTATAATTGCCTTGATTATGTCAAAAACAAGACTTTTATCAGTTGGTGACATTTGGGAAAGCAACATGTGAATTTCGGTATTTTTATAAGAAGACTCTTGGTGAATTGTACCATCTAAAATGTACGAAATATCAGCATGTAAGAAGTGACATATTTTAGCAAGTGTTTCAAGATTGATTTTTGTATATCCGCGTTCAAGCTGGCTTACATAACCAACGGTTACGGACAGTTTTTCCGAAAGTTGTTCTTGGGTTAAATTACAGGCCTTTCGTTTTTCTTTTATTCTTGTTCCTATAAGTTTATAATCCATATACATTTTTTTCACCCACTACTAATTATGATAGCTATGTATAAAAAAATAAAGACATATATAACTAAATATTTAGTTATAGCTATTGAAAAACGAGCGAAATTATGTTATCATGTGAAAAAATATAGGGTGAAAGAGATGAGAGTGCAAGTGAAAAAGTTTTTAATGATGGGTTTGTATTTTCTGTTTGTTATAGTATGTATTCTTGTGTTTTTTTTATTTGTGCCAAATATAAAAAAAGCATTTGTGTTTGCTATGGGAATAATTGCAGTTGCAATTTTTGTTATGGTAGTTTTATTTATTTGTGAAAAAAAGATGAAAAACAAAGGTGTTTTATTTCGCACAATAAAAAAAATAGTTTCTTATGAATATATAATTTTTTTAGTTTTTGCTTTTTTTTACATAATAGTGCTTTTGAGTAGTTTTGTGGGAGAAACTTCCGGTAGCTTCAAAATTAACACAGATATTTTTTCCAACAAAAATGTTATGATAATAATTCCTCATCAGGACGATGATATTCTTTTGGTTGGCGGATTAATAGAAGAATACGCAAAAAATAAAAGCAATGTTTCGGTTGTTTTTACTACAAATGGGGATGCTGATAATATAGCTGAAATAAGAATGAACGAGTCAATTAAAGTGCTTGGAAATTTAGGAATAGAAAAAGATAAAATATATTTTTTAGGGTTTGGAAATCGCTGGAAAGAAAAAGAGTTTGAAAACGGATTTGTAAAACACATATACAACAGTCCAGATGAAAATACGGTGTGGACATCTGTGAATGACAAAACAGGAACATTCGGTGTAAAAAATATTGATTGTTATTCAAAGGATACATACAGCAGAAAAAACTTTTTAAATTCGATAAAATCAGTCATTCTGGATGTTCGCCCCGAGATTATCATTGCTGTAGATTATGACAAACATATTGATCACAAAGCGACCAGCCTGTTTTTTGATGAAGCAATGGGACTTATTCTTAAGGAAAACTCAAATTATAAACCAGTAGTTTATAAGGCTTTTGCTTATGGTACTGCATGGACAGCTCGAAATGATTTTTCTGATTCATTAAACCTGATTTCTACGCAAAAACCGGCTAAAAGCGTGTGGGAAAATAGTGCAAGCGGTTTTTCTTGGAGTGATAGAATCCGTATACCTATTGGAACAGATAATTTAAATAGAATATTAACAAAAAATTCTGTATATAAGAGCCTTAAGAGTTATGCATCACAGAATGCAGCTGCAAATTCCGGTAGGGTTTTGAATGGGGATAAGGTTTTTTGGGAAAGGAGAACCGATTCATTATTATATAATGCAAAGTTCTTTTCAGAGGAAAATGAAATTTTATCCCTAAACGATTTCAAAATTAAGGATTCCAATGACATATCCGAAAATTCACCTGCTTTGGATGGAGTCTGTTTCGAAAAAAGAATTGATGTAAAAATGAAGGAAAAAACAAATATTAATTCCATCGTGTTTTATGATCATGCGGATATTGACGCAAACATTTTGGGCGGATACATTTTATTCGACGACGGAAGTAAAGTTGATTTTTTTGAGCTTAATAAAGATGGTTCAAAAACTGAAGTTAATTTTGAAAAAAAAGAGGTACAGAATTTTAGTATTTACCTCACACAATATGAAGGAGACTGTGCCGGACTTACCGAGATTGAAGCATATAACAACGAAGTTTTTGTTGAGAAAGAACCCGATTATTTAATGGCAGTTGATGAACAAGATAACTTTGTATACAATTACTGGATTGAAGATGGTGAAGTTGCAGAATTTCAACTCTATTGCTTTCCAAATGATAAAAAAATCAGTTTTGAGGATATAAAAATAACAGCTTTACCTCAATCATCAGGCAGCTATGAGGTTAAAGATAACAAAATCTATGTGTCATGCGATACAAATGAAACGATAGCTTTTCGACTTGAATATGATAGTATATCAACCGAATTTACGGTGAGAAATCCCAATGCATTTACTAAGCTTTGGAATAAAATTATGCAACGCATAAATTGGAGTTATGTTAATTTTTATAGTGTTTTTAACTACTTGTAAAATATAAGCCGATATGCTTTTGACGCACATCGGCTTATAGCATTTTATTTATAACCCTCAATTATCGCTTTCATGGTATCCATTGCGGGACCGCCGGGGATTTTTCGCATATTTACACAGGTTTCAAGGGAGATTGCTGTGTAGATATCTTCGTCAAACAGCGGTGAAAAGTCCTTGAATTCGGCCATGGTCAATGCGTCAATCACCTGATTTGTGTCAAGACAATAAGCAACCATTCTGCCAACTACAGCATGTGCGTCACGGAAAGGAAGACCTTTTTTAACAAGATAGTCCGCCACGTCTGTTGCATTGGTGAAACCGCCCTTTGCACCCTCAAGCATGGCTGTGCGGTTTATCTTCATGGTGGCAAGCATACCACAGAATACGGGCAGACACATTTTGACGGTATCAAGTGCGTCAAAAATCTGTTCCTTATCCTCCTGCATATCCTTGTTGTATGCAAGGGGCAGACCTTTCAGCATGGTAAGAAGTCCCATGAGTGAACCAAACACTCTGCCTGACTTGCCTCGTGCAAGCTCGGCTATATCAGGGTTTTTCTTTTGAGGCATTATGCTGGAGCCTGTGCTGTATGCATCATCCAGAGTTATGAAGCCAAACTCGTTGGAACTCCAGAGGATGATTTCTTCCGAAAAACGGCTGAGATGTACCATAACCATGGACAGAACAAAGGCGAGTTCGCAAACAAAGTCGCGGTCAGAAACCCCGTCAATACTGTTCTGGGTTATGCCATCAAAGTTAAGTTCCTTTGCAACAAATTCTCTGTCAAGGGGGTATGTTGTTCCCGCCAGAGCACCACTGCCAAGGGGCATAATGTTCATACGGTCTTTCCAGTCACAAAGCCTTGAAAGGTCACGGCCAAACATTTCGTAATATGCCATGATGTGATGGGCAAAAGTGATGGGCTGTGCCTTTTGAAGATGTGTGTAACCCGGCATAATAGTGTCAAGGTTTGCCTCTGCAAGAGAAAGGATTGTCTTTTGCAATTCATCCAGCATCTCTTTCAGAGTTTCAGCCTCGTCGCGGAGATACAGTTTGTTGTCAAGGGCAACCTGGTCGTTACGGCTTCTGCCTGTATGAAGACGTTTGCCCACATCGCCGATACGGGAAATCAGGATTGTTTCGATGTTCATATGGATATCTTCAGCGTCAATGCGGAATTCCACCTTGCCGTTTTCGATGTCGGTTAAAATTTCCCCTAAGGTTTTAACAATAAGGTCGGCATCCGCCTGGGGAATTATACCCTGCTTGCCCAGCATCTTTGCGTGTGCCTGACTGCCACGAATATCTTGCTTATACATACGGCTGTCGAAACGGATTGATGAATTGAAGTCATCAACTGCCGCATCTGTTGATTTGGAAAATCTTCCACCCCAAAGTTTCATAATTTTTCTCCTATACATAGAAATTCAGGGGCATCAGAGATGCCCCTGTTTGTTTTGTAAATTAGTCCTCGTTGTTCTTTTTCTTCATCATTGCACGAACCTTGAGGGGCAGACCGTAAAGGTTGATAAAGCCCTCGCTGTCCTTGTGGCTGTAAAGTTCTTTGCTGTCACCGAATGAAGCGATATCCTCGTTATAGAGTGAATACTTGGATTTTGCACCTGCAGGTGTGCAGTTGCCCTTGTAGAGCTTGAGCCTTACTGTACCAGTAACGTACTTATCCATTTCGTCATACATTGCTGACATTGCCTCACGAAGAGGTGTGAACCACTTGCCGTCATAAACAAGCTGTGAGAACTGTGTCTGGCTGAGTCTTTTGAAAGCCTGAGTATCGCGGTCAAGACAGAGGTATTCAAGTCCCTGAATAGCGGTGTAAAGGATTGTGCCGCCGGGAGTCTCATAGACGCCTCTTGACTTCATGCCAACAAGTCTGTCCTCAACGATGTCTGCAATGCCCACACCGTTTGCACCGCCCAGTGCATTGAGCTTTTCAACCAGTGCAACGGGTGATAATTTCTCACCGTTTACTGCAACAGGCTCGCCTGCAACGAATTCGATTTCAACATATGTGGGTTCATCAGGAGCAGCCTCAGGTGATACACCCAGCTTGAGCAGACTGTCAAGCTGTGGTTCGTTCCAGGGATCTTCCAAATCCATACCCTCATGGCTTATGTGCCAGATGTTTCTGTCTCTTGAGTAGAGGTCTTTCTTTGTAACGGGAATTTCAATTCCGTGTGCATTTGCATAGTCAACAGCATCTTCTCTTGATTTGATGTCCCAGATTCTCCAGGGAGCGATAATCTTCAGTGATGGGTCAAGTGCTTTGATGCCAAGTTCAAAACGTACCTGGTCGTTACCCTTGCCTGTTGCACCGTGACAGATTGCAACAGCACCCTCTTTCTGAGCAATTTCAACCAATCTCTTTGCAATGATAGGTCTTGCGTGTGATGTGCCCAGGAGATACTTGCCCTCATACATTGCACCTGATTTAAGTGTGGGGAAGATATAGTCCTTTACATATTCATCCCTCAAATCCTCTATGTAACATTTAAGAGCACCTGACTTGATTGCACGCTCTTCAAGACCGTCAGTCTCTTTTCCCTGACCAACGTCACCGCATACGCAAACAACGTCATAGTCATAATTCTCCTTAAGCCACTGAATGATAATTGATGTGTCAAGGCCACCAGAGTATGCCAGAACAACTTTTTCCTTTGCCATAATGTAATTCCTCCTGTATATTCCAAACCGTATAAAAAAGGCTTGTCTTATTTCGCTTTTTATATTATAATGTATGTTGTGGAAAATTGCAACAGTTTTTTTAAACTTTTTTGTATTTTTATGCAAAGATTATGAATTTTTATGCATTGTTTATGGTTTTATATGCATTTTTTATGGGAAGGAACTGTAAAAATGAGGATTTTAGGGATAGACCCCGGCTTTGCCATCGTGGGGGTTGGGGTTCTGGATTATGAGGGCAATCGATTTAAGGTTGTAGATTACGGAGCCATTACCACCAACGCAGGGGAGGATATGTTTGACCGCTTGAAAAAGATTTATGACGGACTTGTTGAAATAATAAATCAGGTAAAACCCGATGTTATGGCTATTGAGGAGCTGTTTTTCAACAGCAACCAAAAAACTGCCATAAATGTTGCTCAGGCAAGGGGTGTTCTGGTCCTTGCGGCAAAGAACTGCGGCGTTCCCGTTTTCGAATATACCCCACTTCAGGTGAAACAGGCGGTTGTGGGATACGGCCGTGCAGAAAAGGGTCAGGTGCAGCAGATGACCAAGGCAATACTTAATCTTGAAAAAGTTCCCAAACCCGATGATACTGCTGATGCACTTGCCATTGCTATATGCCATGCACATTCCTATCGGGCAGCGAAGTGGTAAGTGAGAAAATGCAATAGATACTTGTTTTTTGGATAAAACAGTAGTATAATATTAAGGTTAAAAGAAGTGTAAACACAGAAAGGCAGAGAGATTCATGTTTTATTACATATCAGGACAGCTTGTGATGAAAAGTGACAGCTTTGCAGTTGTTGATGCAGGGGGCGTTGGGTATAAACTTTACGCCAGCACAAAAACATTGGAAACATTGGGCGAAGTTGGTGAAAATGTCAAGCTTTTTACCTATGCAAACTTCAAGGCATCGGCAGATGTGTTTGATATTTATGGATTTGCCACATTGGAGGAACTGAATTTATTTGAAATGATAATCGGAGTATCCCGTGTAGGTGCAAAGACGGCTATCGCTTTGCTTTCAAATATCTCACCATCCAAGTTTGCACTCTGTGTTGTGACAAATGATTACAAATATATAGCAAGCAATACCCCCGGACTTGGTGCCAAGGGGGCGGAACGTATAGTTCTGGAACTTAAAGATAAGTTTAAGGGTGTGGATGTTGCTGATATTTCCTCAAACGAAGTTGTGGAGGTATACCACGGCGGAAGCTCCGAGGCAGACGAAGCAGTAAGTGCTCTGGTGGTTCTGGGTTATTCGGCACAGGAGGCAAAACGTGCAGTTGCAGGCGCCACCGGTACAGTTGAAGAAATAGTAAAGAAAGCCCTTAAAAATTTGATGAAAGGTTAATGCCTTATGGATTTTGAACAGGAAAACAGAATTGTTACCTCCGGTGAAATAGGAGGGGACAACGAAATTGAATATAGCTTAAGACCCAAACTGCTTAAAGACTATATCGGGCAGAAAAAGGCAAAGGAAAACCTGCAGGTGTTTATGGAAGCTGCAAAGAAAAGGGGCGAGTCTTTGGACCACGTTCTTCTTTACGGTCCTCCGGGCTTAGGCAAAACCACATTGGCGGGGATAATTGCCAACGAGATGGGGGTAAACATCCGTATAACCTCTGGCCCTGCCATTGAAAAACAGGGTGACCTTGCGGCACTGCTTACCAATCTTTCGGAAAACGATATTTTGTTTATTGACGAGATTCACCGTCTGAATCGCAGCGTCGAAGAAATTTTGTATCCTGCAATGGAAGACGGTGCATTGGATATAATTATAGGAAAGGGCCCCTCGGCACGGTCCATACGCCTTGGCTTGCCAAAATTCACCCTTATTGGTGCAACAACCAAGGCAGGGGCATTGACCGCACCTCTCCGTGACAGATTTGGTGTGGTGAGCCGACTTGAAATGTACACAAAGGAAGACCTTGAAATGATTATCACAAGATCTGCAGGGATTTTGGGAATTGAAATCACCCCAGGAGGTGCGGCAGAGATTGCATCAAGGTCAAGGGGAACCCCCAGAATTGCTAATCGTTTGCTGAAGCGTGTCCGTGACTTTGCGGAGGTAAGTGCAGACGGCACAATAACAGACCAGGTTGCAGACTATGCGCTCAAACGTCTTGAGGTTGACAAGCTGGGACTTGACGGCATAGACAAAAAGATGATAGAGGCTATTATCAAATTCTATGACGGCGGTCCTGTGGGACTGGATACCATTGCCGCAACAGTGGGTGAAGAAAGTGAAACCATTGAGGATGTTTATGAACCATATCTTATGCAGATTGGTTTTATAAACCGCACACCGAGGGGCAGGGTGGTGACACGTCTTGCTTATGAGCATTTCGGCATGCCCTATGGGGGCAGTGGAAATCAATTTGAAATAAACTTTAGCGATTAATTCTGAAAGGATGTTGTATAAAATGGAAAAGAAAAAGTTTTATCTGACAACTGCCATTGCATATACTTCAAGAAAGCCTCACATAGGCAATACCTATGAGGTTGTACTGGCAGACAGCATTGCCAGATTTAAAAGATATGAGGGTTATGACGTGTTCTTCCTTACAGGGACAGACGAACACGGTCAGAAAATTGAGGAGCTTGCGGAGAAGAGCGGAATTTCGCCCCAGGAATATGTTGACGGCGTTGCAGGTGAAATCAAGGATATCTGGGATTTGATGAATTCGTCATATGACAAGTTTATAAGAACAACAGACGATTATCATGTGGAGAGTGTTCAGAAAATATTCAAAAAGCTCTATGACCAGGGTGACATCTACAAGGATTCATATACAGGCTGGTACTGTACACCTTGTGAGTCTTTCTGGACTGATACCCAGCTTGTTGACGGCAAGTGCCCTGACTGCGGCCGTGAAGTGCACAAGGGCAATGAGGAAGCATACTTCTTCAAAATGAGCAAATATCAGGCTGCTCTTGAAAAACATATAGAGGAAAACCCTGAGTTTATTCAGCCCGAATCCCGCAAAAAAGAGATGGTAAACAACTTCATAAAACCAGGAATTCAGGATTTGTGCGTATCACGTACAAGCATCAAATGGGGTATCCCTGTGACCTTTGATGACAAGCATACAATCTATGTATGGCTGGATGCACTTACAAACTACATCAATGCTTTGGGATATACTCCCGACGGCAAAGGTGAACTTTATGAAAAATACTGGCCTGCTGATGTGCATATCATAGGCAAGGATATTTTGAGATTCCACACTATTTACTGGCCAATCTTTTTGATGGCATTGGGCGAACCGCTCCCAAAGAACGTGTTTGGACACCCTTGGCTCTTAAGTGGCGAGGACAAGATGAGTAAGTCATTGGGGAATGTTATTTATGCAGACGATTTGGTACGTCATTTTGGAACAGACGCAATCAGATATTATTTGCTCCGTGAGATGCCATATGCTCAGGACGGCACAATCACTTACGAAAAGATAGTTAATTCATACAACACAGATTTGGCAAATGTTTTGGGCAACCTTGCAAACAGAACGGTTGCTATGGTGAATAAGTATTTTGACGGAATTGTACCGGACAAAGATGTAGTTACAGACTTTGATACTGACCTTGCGGCAACTGCCGAAAAGGCAAAGGCGGATGTTGTGAAGTTTATGGATGAATTCCGCACAGCAGACGCCTTGGAGTCACTTTGGACCATTGCAAACCGTGCAAACAAATATATTGACGAAACAATGCCCTGGGCGCTTGCCAAGGACGAGGCTAAACTTGGCGAACTGAAGACGGTTATGTATAACCTGGTTGAGGCTCTTAAGTGGATTGCATCACTTCTTGGTGCGTTTATGCCTGAAACTGCTGAAAAATTGTCGACTGCATTGGGTGTTGAGCCATTTGCACTTTCAGACCTTGAAAAGTTTGGTACATCTGCGGCAGGACACAAGGTTGGTGAGGCAGCAATGCTTTTTGCCAGAATTGATGCAGAAAAGAAACTTGCAGAAATTGAAGAAGAGAATGCAAAGAATGCAGTCCCCAAAATTGAAATCGAACCATTCAAAGAAGATATTGATTTTGAGAAGTTTTTGGATTTGGATATAAGAGTGGGCAAGGTTCTGGAGTGTGAGGCTGTGCCCAAGTCTTCAAAACTTTTGAGGTTCACCATTGAGACAGGCAGCGAAACAAGACAAATTCTCTCAGGAATTGCAAAACATTATAAACCTGAAGATTTGATTGGCAAGAATGTACTCTTTATTGCCAACTTTCCGCCAAGAAAAATGATGGGACTTGAATCAAATGGCATGATTCTCAGTGCGGAGTATAAAGATAAACTGGTAGTAACTACTGTTTTGGATGATATCCAAAGCGGAGCTCAAATAGTATAATTATGGACGAGATTCATTGAAACTCCCATGGTTTTAAGCGGTAAATTGTCCGTCATACTGTGCCTGAATGCTCACAAAGGCACAAAGCATTTGCTCCGCTTCAGACTTGTCTGACGAAAAATTTACTCGTTTAAAACACTGCGTCCCCTACGGGGCATACGATTTTCGCTTCATCTCCGTCCCTGAGTGTCTGGCGTTGGTGAAATTATAAAAAATTTATGGAGAGATAAGATTATGAGTATTTTCAGAAAGGCGGATATTCTTCTGCCTGAATGTACGGACATGGAAAAATGGAGTGTTGTTGCCTGTGACCAATACACAGCACAGCCTGAATATTGGAAAAGAGTGGAGGAGTTTGTAGGCGACAGCCCCTCAACACTTAACATTGTGTATCCCGAGGCGTTTTTGTCCGAGGGCAATGCGAGAATTGAAAAGATTAATTCCTGCATGAAGAATTATATTGACAATGATTTGTTTGCCACCCTCAAAGACAGCCTTGTATATATTGAAAGAACTGTCAACAGCGGCAAAGTACGTCGGGGTATTATTGGTTCTATTGACCTTGAGGAGTATGATTATTCCAAAGGTTCAAAGAGTGCAATCCGTGCAACCGAGGGTACAATTCTTGAAAGGATTCCCCCCAGAGTTAAAATCCGCAAAAATGCACCCCTTGAACTTCCTCACGCAATACTTCTTTTGGATGATGTGAATGATTTTGTCCTTGGCGGAATTGAAAAGGAAAAACCTCTCTATGACTTTGATTTGATGGAGGGCGGCGGACATATAGCGGGATGGCATATTACAGGCGATTCTGCCGATGGTGTTATTGGAAGAATGGACAAACTGTCAAAAACTGCCCCCGACAATTTGGTTTTTGCTGTTGGTGACGGCAATCATTCTCTGGCAACAGCAAAGGCTTGCTGGGAGGCATTAAAGCCAACACTTTCAGAGGAACAGATAAAAGACCACCCTGCAAGGTTCTGTCTGGTGGAGGTTGAAAACATCCACGACAAAGCTCTGGAATTTGAGCCTATACACAGAGTTGTGTTTGGCAAGGGCCTTTCACAGGTGGCAGAGGATATGAAAAAGTATTATGACGTTTGTGAAGAGGCTTGCGAAGGGGCACAGGAAATGGTGCTTGTGGCAGGTGATGAAGAAATACATCTTTGGGTCAAAAATCCACCATCAAATCTGACTGTGGGCACTTTGCAAAAGTTCCTTGATGACATGAAGTATGAGATTGACTACATACACGGTGATGATGTGGTAAGACAGCTTTCTGACCGCAACGATGCCATGGGATTCATTCTCCCCTGTCCTCAGAAATCAGAACTTTTTGAAACAGTAATTCTGGACGGTGCATTACCCCGCAAGACCTTCTCTATGGGTGAGGCAAATGAAAAGCGTTTTTACCTTGAGGCAAAGAAGATAGTTTAACTTTAGGGGCGGTATATTCCGCCCTTAAAATTTGGATTTAAAAGGAAATAAGGTGATAAAAATGAAAATGAAACTTAGTTTTGAGCATACAAAGAGGGCGTGCTATATAGGCGGTTTTACCCAGGCTATAGTTTGCGGATTTATGCCACTTTTGTTTGTTATATTCAATCGTGATTACGGCGTGGCACTTCCCTTGGTGACATTGCTGGCTACGTTGAATTTTGTCATGCAATTTACAATGGACTTTGTTTCGTTGTTTTTTATTGACAAGGTCAGCTACCGTGCAACAATCGTTGCTGCTCATGTATTGGCGGGATTAGGTCTTTTGTGCATAGGACTGGCTGTGCCCAATGTGGAAAACACGTACATGGCACTTATATTCTCGGTGCTGTTGTTTTCGGCAGGTGGCGGAATTCTTGAGGTTCTCACCAGTCCCATTATGGAGGCGTGTCCCTCTGACAACAAGGCGGCAGCAATGAGCTTTTTGCATTCCATGTATGGATTTGGCAGTGTTGGCGTTATTGTAATAACCAATGTGTTGCTGCTGTTGATTGGCAAGGCAAACTGGTACTGGATTGCTATTGTATGGTCGGTTATTCCTTTTGCCAATGCTGTATATTTTATGCTTGTTCCAATCAACAAAATTGTAGAAGAAAACAAAAGAATGCCCATGTATAAGCTGTTCAGCAGAAAAAGCTTTCTTATATTCTTCTTGATAATGTTCTGCGGCGGTGCCACAGAAATTGCTATGAGCCAATGGGCGTCGGCGTTTGCAGAATCTTCTCTGGGTATATCAAAAGCCTTGGGTGATATTTTGGGACCATGTATATTTGCTTTGATGCTTGCTTTTTCAAGGGTCCTTTATTCAAAGCTGGCACACAAAATTGACTTGGCTACATATCTGCTCTGTTGCGGTATAGCAACAGTATTCCTTTATGTTTTTGCGGCGGTTTTGCCCTTCAGGTTTGTTGCCATTGTTGCCTGTGGTCTTTGCGGATTCACTGCAGGAATCATGTGGCCGGGAACACTGTCGTTGGCATCCAAAACTTATCCCACAGGCGGTGCGGCAATGTTTGGCCTGCTTGCCCTTGCAGGGGATTTGGGCTGCACTCTTGGACCTACAACGGTGGGGATGGTTTCATCAGCTATGGGCGGCAATTTGAGGACGGGACTTCTGATTTCCAGCATATTCCCCATAATATTGATTGGGGCGGTAATTCTTCTGAAAAAGAGAGTGAAGAAACACCCGGAAATGAATATATAATAAAGAAGATACAAAAAAAAGGGGTGGCAAAATGCCACCCCTTTAATTTTATATTTCTTAGATTTCTGCGAAATATTTGATTGTTCTAACCATCTGGCTTGTGTATGAGTTTTCGTTGTCATACCATGAAACAACCTGAACTTCGTAAAGGTCATCAGCAATCTTTGCAACCATTGTCTGTGTTGCATCGAAGAGTGAACCATACTTCATGCCGATAACGTCTGAAGATACGATAGGATCAGTGTTGTAACCGAATGATTCTGAGCTAGCAGCTTTCATTGCAGCGTTGATGCCGTCAACAGTAACGTCACTACCCTTAACAACTGCTGTAAGGTTTGTTGTTGAACCTGTTGCAACAGGAACTCTCTGTGCAGCACCGATAAGTTTGCCGTTGAGTTCAGGGATAACAAGACCGATAGCTTTAGCCGCACCTGTTGAGTTGGGAACGATGTTTGCAGCACCAGCTCTTGCACGTCTCATATCACCTTTTCTGTGAGGACCGTCAAGAATCATCTGGTCACCTGTGTATGCATGGATTGTAGCCATGATACCGCTCTGGATGGGAGCGTAATCGTTGAGAGCCTTAGCCATAGGAGCGAGGCAGTTTGTTGTACATGATGCAGCAGAGATGATGTTGTCATCTGCTGTAAGAGTGTTTTCGTTAACTGAGAAAACGATTGTCTTGAGGTCGTTGCCTGCAGGAGCAGAAATAACAACTTTCTTTGCACCGGCATCAATGTGAGCCTGTGACTTTTCTTTTGAGCAGTAGAAACCTGTACATTCAAGAACAACGTCTACACCGATTTCGCCCCAAGGGAGATCCTTTGCGTCTTTTTCAGCATAGATCTTGAGAGTCTTGCCGTCTACTGTGATTGTGTTAGCTTCGTCGTCAGCTTCAACTGTGTGAAGATTTTCACCAATTCTGCCGCAGTAACCGCCCTGAGCTGTGTCATACTTAAGAAGACCTGCGAGCATAGAAGGCTTTGTAAGGTCGTTGATTGCAACAACTTCATAACCTTCTGCACCAAACATCTGTCTGAATGCCAAACGGCCGATACGGCCAAAACCATTAATAGCAACTTTTACTGCCATTTTTAAATCCTCCTTAAAGTTTGAATTTAACTAACCTTATTTTATATTTTACTATAAAATCCAAAATTATGCAAGAGATGTTGTTAAAAAATTAACACAAAAATTATTCGGTAATATAAACTTTTTTCATAACAATTGGCGAAACCGGCTTATCATTCACATCTCTTTCGGCTGCGGCAATTTTTTCAATAACATCCATTCCCTCAACAACCATCGCAAATCCACCGAACCATCCGTCGAGTCCGTG
>JAZRNA010000015.1:0-3133 GCA_045647945.1 Clostridia bacterium | reverse complement strand
GTTTGGCTTTTTGCGAAAGTGCCGAAACCCGCACGGTTAAGCCATTTGTTGGGTTTTATCTACAGTCTCACCCGGGGGATTTCGAGTGCGCCCCGTTATGACCACTTCGATACTTCTCCAGATATGAAATTGTTTTATATGTCAGCCCTGACAAATTTGGCAAAATTGATATTTAGGGCAAATATCAGGGCAAAACAAGCAAAAGTTAGTTAAAATTGAAATCACAGAAACCGCATAAAATCAAGGGTTTCGGGCTATGAGAGTTCCATTTGATGTAGAACCTTTCGAGTGCGCTCCATTATGACTATTTCGTACTGTTTGATTAGATATCGGGGGTCAAAAGACCCCCGAATGTTTTTTAGTTGCTCTCGGTATATCTTGCTGTTGGGTTATAGCTCTGGAGAATTGAAATGTTGTCAAGGGCTTTGCCTGTGCCCAATGCAACACAAGACTCTGCGTCATCTGCAACGATTGTTCTGATTCCTGTTTCAGACTCTATTAACTTGTCCATACCATAAACCAAAGCACCACCGCCGGTCAATATAATTCCGCGGGCACTGATGTCTGCAATAAGTTCAGGAGGAGTTTTTTCCAGGACGGATTTTACTGCCTCGATGATTGTAGCAGAAGTTTCAGAAAGTGCCTCAAGAATTTCAAGTGAAGAGATGGTGATTGTTTTGGGAAGTCCTGAAACAAGGCTTCTGCCCCTTACGTCCATGGTGAGGTTTTCGTCACGTCTGTAAACGCAACCGATTTTTATCTTAAGTTCTTCGGCGGTTCTTTCGCCGATAAGGATGTTGTATTTCTTTCTGATATATCTTACGATAGCTTCGTTAAACTTGTCGCCTGCAACCTTGATGGACTGGCTTGTAACAATACCACCCAAGGATATAACAGCAACGTCGGACGTACCGCCACCCATATCAACAATCATTGAACCATAAGGTTGTGAAATATCAATACCTACACCGATTGCAGCGGCAAGGGGTTCCTCAATAAGGTGGACCTTGCTTGCACCTGCCTGGATACCTGCATCGATAACCGCACGTTCCTCAACTTCAGTAACACCGCTGGGTACGCAGATGATAACACGGGGTTTGAAAATACTGCGTTTTGTAACTTTGCCCAAGAAATATTTAATCATTCTCTCTGTAGTGTTGTAGTCAGAGATAACTCCATCCCTCAAGGGGCGGATTGCAACGATGTTGCCGGGGGTTCTGCCCAGCATGCGTTGAGCCTCTTCGCCAACGGCGTAGAGTTTGTTGGTGTTTTTGTCAACAGCGACCACGGAGGGTTCCTTGGCAACGATGCCCTTGCCCTTGATATAAACCAGAACCGAGGCTGTTCCCAGGTCGATACCTATATCCTGTCCAAACATAATTTAATCACCTTACCTTGTGTATATTATATTGCACCGATTATGCTGAAAATTATTTCAAATCAAACATTGCTATGATATATGATATACTATTTGTTGGCAAATGTCAATAAGAAACATTGGAAAAGACTTCAAGAAATAGGGCTTGAAACAGGGGCGGAAGTATATTTTGTCGAAAAAAACTTTTTGCGGTTTCAAACTGCATATAAAAGGCATAGGACAGGGGTTTGGAATGATATATTTTTAACAAAAATGCTCTTTCTGGCAATTATTTTGGTAAAAATTATAAAAACAGTCTTGTAAAATTGTGTCGGTTTGTGTTAAAATAGAGAAGATGAAAATTTTTAAAAATCAAATATATGTGTGCCGGCGAGAATTACCGCTGGGCAGACATGGGCGGAAGCTCAAGGGAAAGGAGTTAAAAATGATTTATTCTTCAGAAGTAGAGAGAATGTGCGTTGTTAAAAAAGGCGCAAATCACGGTCCCGCACCCATACCGGAGGAAGGAAAATGGGTAAAATCAAAGGAAATTTCTGATATTTCAGGTCTTACACACGGTGTTGGCTGGTGTGCACCTCAGCAGGGTGCCTGCAAGCTTACTCTGAATGTAAAAGACGGTATTATTCAGGAAGCACTGGTTGAAACACTTGGTTGCTCAGGTATGACACACTCAGCTGCTATGGCATCTGAAATTCTTCCCGGCAAGACAATTCTGGAAGCTCTCAACACAGACCTTGTTTGTGATGCTATCAATACAGCTATGAGAGAACTTTTCCTCCAGATTGTTTACGGAAGAACACAGACAGCTTTCTCAGAGGGCGGTCTTCCTATCGGTGCAGGTCTTGAGGACCTTGGTAAAGGTCTCAGAAGCCAGGTTGGTACAATGTACGGAACTCTTGCAAAGGGTTCAAGATACCTTGAAATGGCAGAGGGTTATGTTACAAAGATTGCTCTTGATGCTGATGACGAGATTATCGGTTATGAATTTGTTCACATGGGCAAGATGATGGATATGATCAAGGGCGGTATGGACGCAAACGAGGCTATGAAAAAGGCTATGGGTACATACGGCAGAGTTCAGGATGCAGTCAAGATGATTGACCCCAGACACGAATAAGGAGGTATTAGACAATGGCTTTATTTGAAAGTTATGAAAGAAGAATTGATACAATAAACAAAGTTTTGAACGCAAATGGTATCGCTTCTATTGACGAGGCAAAAGCTATTTGTGACGAAAAGGGCATTGACCCATATGCAATCGTTAAGGGTATTCAGCCTATCGCATTTGAAAATGCAGGCTGGGCATATGTTGTAGGTGCTGCTCTTGCAATCAAGAGAGGTGTAAAGACTGCAGCAGATGCAGCAAAGGTTATTGGTGAGGGACTTCAGGCTTTCTGTATCCCCGGCTCTGTTGCTGATGACAGAAAAGTTGGTCTTGGTCATGGTAATCTTGGTGCTATGCTTCTTAGCGAAGATACAAAGTGTTTTGCATTCCTTGCAGGTCACGAGTCATTTGCAGCAGCTGAGGGTGCTATCGGTATTGCACGTAGTGCTAATAAGGTAAGAAAAGAACCCCTTCGTGTTATCCTCAACGGCCTTGGCAAAGATGCAGCTCTTATTATTTCAAGAATAAATGGTTTCACATATGTTCAGACAGAGTTTGATTATGCAACAGGCGAAGTAAAGATTGTTCGCGAAAAGGCATATTCCAACGGCGAAAGAGCAAAGGTTCGTTGCTACGGTTCTGACGATGTT
>JAZRNA010000014.1:0-13865 GCA_045647945.1 Clostridia bacterium | reverse complement strand
TAAGGCAGATTCTCTCCCAGCTGAGCTATGCGCCCATATTCTCTCAAAATCGACGCATCAATCAAAGCGTCAGCAATCATTATACACCAATCACTGACGTTTTGTCAATACATAATTTTGCTTTTAGAAAAATTTTTTCACTTAATTTGCCTTTGATTCAAGAAAAGCATTAATCTTTTCAACAAGGGCGTCGGCATCTGTACCGTGAACCATACATGCCTGTTCAATGCTTTCTCCGCTTGCAGACGGACAGCCAAGACAATGCATACCTATCTCAAGGAAGAAGGGTGCTGTTTCAGGGTCCAGTCTCAAAACATCAAGAATGATTGTATCCTTTGTAATCTTTGCCATATTTCAGACACCTCGCTTTCATTTATCAAAACACTTCACCGTGCCTGACCTAAATTAGTATACCCTATTTTAAACAGATTTGCAAGGGTTTTGAAAAATTATAAAAAATTTTCATTAAATAAATCCAAATTTATCTGTCATAAAGGCTGCTGCCTTGGCAATCAATAACCACAACCGCAGGAAAATCCTCAACAACAAGACAACGTATCGCCTCCGGTCCCAAATCCTCATATGCTACAATCTCCACCGACCGTATGCTCTCTGCAATCAGTGCTCCGGCACCGCCTATTGCGCCAAAGTAAACCGACCCGTGTTTTTTCATCGCCTCTATGACCTCATTACTTCGTTCCCCTTTTCCTATCATGCCAGCAAGACCCAGTTCTATAAGTCTGGGCGCATAGGCATCCATACGGCAACTGGTTGTGGGACCGCAGGACCCTATAACCCGTCCCGGTTTTGCAGGGGTCGGCCCTGCATAATATATAATTTGTCCGTTTATATCAATAGGGAGCCCATCCCCATTTTCAAGGGACTGTATCATTCGCTTGTGCGCCGCATCCCTTGCTGTATAAATCCTGCCGCTTATAAGAACTTTATCACCGCATCTAAGACTTTTGGCAATATCTTTTTTTAAAGGCGCTTCAATTTTTATGGCCATGTCTCTTACCTCCCGAACTACGTTCATCAAGCTTCGTCAAATTATTCCATTGTTCTTTTTTTGTCAAGGGTTTTTATTTCATTTCCATTTGGTCTTAAAATATTATTGTAAACCAAAAGGAAAATTTTTACTATTTTTTAAAACCCTATAAACATTGGGCTTTTCCCAAATTTATGCCCATTTTTTGGAAATTTGGGGCTGTATAGGGCTAAACCTGTGGATAATGTGGATAACTCTGTTAATAACTTATACTACGGCATTCTCTATCCACATCCAATATTATGTAAACCATTTCTTGTCCGCTACACAGTTTACATAATCTTTAAAAATTTTTTAACAAAACCATTTTTTCGACCTGAAATTTCATATGTAATTTCAAAAATTCATACCCTTTTTTACATATCTTCAAACTTTTCCATCTTCTTTTTAACTCTTTGGAGGGCATTGTCAATAGACTTTTGAGGTTTGGAAAGAATTGACGCAATTTCCTGATAGGATTTACCCTCAAGATAAAACATAAGAACCTTTTTTTCCAGGTCGCTTAAGACCTCTTTTATCTTATCGTTTATGAAGGCAGCGTTTTCTTTGCTGATAAAAAGGCGTTCTGGATCAGCCTCTATTTTGTCCGAAAGTATTTCTTCAAGAACCCCCTCGGATTCCCCATCATTCAACGGGTTGCTTAGGGACACATAGGTATTGAGCGGCATGTGCTTTTGTCTTGTTGCAGTCTTTACCGCAGTGAGAATCTGACGCTTGACACACAGTTCCGCAAAACCTTTGAAAGATGCCAGTCTGTCCCTGTCAAAATCCCGTATAGCCTTAAAAAGCCCTATCATGCCTTCCTGGATTATATCCTCTTTGTCAGCACCCACCAGAAAATACATCCTCGCCTTTGAGCGAACTAAATTCTTGTAACGTGCCAGTATACATTCGGTGGCATTTCTGTCCCCTGCCGCCGAAAGTTCTACCAAATCCTCATCAATAAGACTTTCATAATTAATATAAAACTGTTCAGACACAACCACTCACCTCTTATCCCTTATAAATGCCAAAAACGGGCTGCTCAACAACACGGGCAGCCCAATTTCTGTTTTTGGTTAGATTATTTTAAAAGTTCAAGTGTTTCTTTTGCAATCATCAACTCTTCATTGGTTGGCACAACAAGAACCTTAACCTTTGAATCAGCGCTAGATATTTCCATCTGTGCACCACGGATTGCTTTTTCGTTCTTTTCGGGGTCTACCTTAATACCAAAGGCTTCCAGATTCTTTGTGATTGCATCACGCATAACAGGTGTATTTTCACCAATACCCGCTGTAAAGATTATAGCGTCAACGCCACCCATCTTAACCATATATGCACCGATAAACTTTCTTACACTTTCAACAAACATATCAAGTGCAAGACTTGCTCTTTCATTGCCCTCAGCCTGAGCAGCCTCCAAATCACGGAAGTCAGAGCTTACACCTGAGATTCCCTGAACGCCTGACTGCTTGTTGAGAAGAGCATCAACTTCGCTTATTGTCATATTTTCGCTTTCTGCAATAAACTTCACAATAGCAGGGTCAATATCACCACAACGTGTACCCATAACAACACCTGCAAGAGGAGTAAAGCCCATTGATGTATCAACCGACTTGCCACCATCTACAGCAGTGATACTTGAGCCGTTGCCCATATGACAGGTAATCATCTTGAGTTCTTCAGGCTTCTTGCCAAGCATCTTAGCCGCTTCCTGAGATACATACTTGTGTGATGTACCGTGGAAACCATATCTTCTTACCTTATGCTTTTCATAGAATTCATAAGGAACAGCATACATATACGCTTCCTTTGTCATGGTCTGATGGAATGCTGTATCAAATACACCAATCTGGGGAACACCAGGCATTGCCTCTTCACAAGCAGCAATACCAATAAGGTTTGCAGGGTTATGGAGAGGCGCAAGAGGAATACAGGCCTCCAGTGCTTTTTTTACCTCATCATTAATCACAACAGAACCGCTGAATGTTTCGCCGCCGTGTACAACTCTGTGGCCCACAGCCGAAATCTCACTCATATCTGATATAACACCGTAGTTTGCATCGGTGAGCGCCTCAATTACCATCTTGATTGCATCAGAATGGTCTTTCATATCCTTTTCAATAACATTCTTCTCGCCACCGTCAGGCGTATGATTGAGTTTTGAACCCTCAATGCCGATTCTCTCACAAAGGCCTTTTGCCATAACCTTTTCTGTCTCCATATCAATAAGCTGATACTTAAGAGAAGAACTTCCTGCGTTTATAACCAAAATTTTCATAATAAAAATATTCCTTTCTTTAAAATATACTTATTTCTGTGCCTGAACACAAGTGATAGCAACAACGCCCACTATATCATCAGCACTGCAGCCTCTTGACAAGTCATTTATAGGCATGGCAATACCCTGTGTAACAGGGCCATAAGCCTCTGCTTTTGCAAGCCTCTGAACAAGTTTGTAGCCGATGTTGCCTGCATCAAGATCAGGGAACACAAGAACATTTGCATGACCTGCAACCTTGCTGTCTGGAGCTTTGGACTCGCCGATTGAGGGAACGATTGCCGCATCAAGCTGCATTTCGCCGTCAACCTTGATTTCAGGATGCGCTTCCTTGCAGATTCTTGTTGCCTCAACAACCTTTGTTACATCATCATGCTTTGCACTGCCCATGGTTGAATGTGAAAGCATGGCAACAATTGCTTCTTCCCGAACAAGAAGTTCAAAGGATTCAGCCGAACAAGCAGCGATTGCAGCAAGTTCTTCCGGGTCAGGATTCTGAACAAGGCCGCTGTCCGCAAAGATAAATGTTCCGTTTGCGCCGTATTCACAGTCCGGAACAACCATAAGGAAGAAAGCAGAAACAAGCTTTGTTCCCGGCTTGGTCTTGATAATCTGGAGACTGGGTCTTAAAGTGTTTGCAGTTGAATGGCACGCACCCGAAACAACACCGTCAGCATCCCCAGCTTTAACCATAAGGCAAGCATAGTACATATAGTCGCCAAGCGCAATTTCTTTGGCTTCTTCATATGTAAGTCCCTTTGACTTTCTCAGTTCAACAAAGAGATTAAGATACTCCTCTGTCTTTTCATAAGTAAATGGGTCGATAATGGTTGCACCTGTTATGTCATAACCTTTGCCGTATTTTTCAACTTCTTCGGGGGTACCGATGATAATAACATCAGCAAATCCCTCTTTCAGAATTTTTTCTGCCGCCTCATAGATTCTGGCGTCCATGGATTCCGGGAGGATGATTGATTTCTTATCCTGTTTTGCCCTCGCCTTTATAGTATCCAAAAATTTACTCATATTCCGCCTCCGCAATATAAAAATTTACTTTGTTTTAAAAAAACCTTTTCTATTATATAACAAATTTCCCATATGTGCAAGGCAAAAACCAAAATTTTTATTTTTTTCACAAAAATACTTTTTTTAATTAAGAATATAGGTTATAATGAATATCAGTAACAAATCTGCAAGGAGAGATTGATATGAAAGTCGCCGCTGTTGTCTGCGAATACAACCCCTTTCACAAGGGCCATAAATACCAGATAGACCGCACAAAAGAACTGTGCGGTGCAGATGCCGTTGTGGGGATTATGAGCGGCAACTTTGTACAGCGTGGCGACGTTGCACTCTTTCCAAAAGAACTCCGTGCAAAAGCTGCCATTGCCGCAGGGGTGGACCTCGTTATTGAACTCCCCACGGTTTTTGCAATGCAATCTGCTGAGTTTTTTGCAAAAAATGCTGTCACCATTGCAGCCTCAACAGGCATTGTAAATACATTATCTTTTGGTGCAGAGTGCCATAATGTAGATTCGATTGTGAAAATCGCAGAATTCCTTTGCGATGAACCCACTGAATTTTCGGAACATATCAAATCCTGTTTATCGAATGGGATGTCATATCCCTCTGCCCGTGCAGATGCTGTGGAAAAATTTATGGGTGAGGATTATTCAAATATCCTTTCATCCCCCAACAACATTTTGGGAATTGAATATTGCAAGGCTTTATACAACCTTAAAAGTTCCATAACCCCCTTTGCCGTAAAACGCACAGGTAGCAATCACGACTCCGATGCTGTATCGGACGGTTTTGCCTCGGCAACACATATACGTTCCCTGCTTATGACAGGCCATAAAGATACCGCCCTGTCATATGTTCCAACCGACTGTGCCAATATTTTTAAAGACGCACCAATCCACAGTGCTGATAAAATGGAAAATGCAATTCTTGCAGAGATTATAAAAATACCCCTTGAAAGACTGGCTGATATTTCGGATGTTTCTGAGGGCATGGAAAATCGCATAAAGGACGCCGCATTGTCATCGGGCAGTTTGGAGGAGCTTTTTGACGCAGTAAAAACCAAACGCTATACCCACAGCCGCATACGCCGAATAATTCTTTCAGCATATCTGGGGATAACCGATACAGACCGCAACCTCTCACCCCCATATATAAAAATTCTTGACCACAACGAAACCGGTCAGGAGCTTATCCGTGAGATGAAGAAAACCGCATCTTTACCCATAGTACGAAACACATCCCAAGTCAATAAACTGGGCAATCCCGAAATCAAAGCCTTGTGGGAACGCGAACGGGTTTTTGATAAAGTTTATGAAATGTTTGCAAAGTTATGATTATAAGAACAAAAGGTCGCAGTAAAACTGCGACCTTTATTTTATTTCTTTATCTTCTCCCAATATTCCTTTGCTGCCTGCTCGGTTTTGTTTTCGCCATATTGATAATATTTCTTATCCTTAATTTTATCAGGCAGATACTGTTGTTTTACATAATGATTGGGAAAATCGTGAGGGTAAAGGTAATTCTGACCTTTTTTCACATCGCCCTCGCCGTCATAATGTTTATTTTGGAGCTGCCTGGGGATTTCTCCCGTGTCCATACTTTCAATATCCCGAAGTGCCGCATCAAGTGCCAAGTGTCCTGAATTGGACTTGGGGGCTGTTGCCAGAAGAACCGCCGCATCGCCAAGGGGTATCCTCCCCTCAGGGAGTCCCAGCATCAGCGCACTGTCAACGCAGGCCTTGACAATGGGAATAGCCATGGGATAGGCAAGTCCCACATCCTCTGCCGCAATAACCATAAGCCTGCGGCAAGCCGTTTGCAAATCCTCCGCAGCAATCAATCGTGCAAGATAATGTACCGCCGCATCCGGGTCAGAACCTCGTATGGACTTCTGCAAAGCACTCATCACATCGTACTGGCTGTCCCCTGACCTGTCATAACGAAAGGCTTTTTTCTGGGTACATTGCTCCGCCGCATCCATTGTTATATTAATATTTCCGTCCTTATCAGGATGGGAATAAATCACCGCAAGTTCAAGGGAATTAAGTGCCTTGCGAACATCGCCATTTGCCATCTCTGCAATGTGCAAAAGAGCATCTTCCTCCGCAGAAATTTCGCCAAATTCCTTTGACAGTTCATCAAGTGCACGATTGAGTGCCTTTACAATATCCTTTGCCGATATGGGTTTGAACTCAAAAACCACCGAGCGACTGAGAACCGCATTATACACATAAAAATACGGGTTTTCAGTAGTACTGGCAATCAAAGTAATGCTTCCGTTTTCGATATATTCCAGCAAGGACTGCTGTTGTTTTTTATTAAAATTCTGAATCTCGTCAAGGTAAAGCAAAATGCCATTCTGTCCCGAGAGGGTATCCGTCTGGGCACAAACCTCACGCACGTCAGCGACAGATGCCGTTGTGGCGTTGAGCTTGAACAATGTTTTGTTGCACGCCTTTGCAAGGATGTTTGCAACCGTGGTCTTTCCCACACCCGACGGACCGTAAAAAATCATATTAGGAAGATTCCCTGACTTTGCAACTTCTGACAAAACCTTGCCGTCACCGATTATATGGCTTTGACCCACAACTTCTGAAAGAGTTTGTGGCCTGAGCCTGTCCGCCAAGGGTTTATTCATAAAGCGGATACTTTTTGCAAAGTGCGTCAACACGCTTTCTTGCTTCTTCCTTGTTTGCCTCAAAGTCACAGATTACCATGTTGATAATTCTTGCAACCTCACGCATATCCTCTTCCTTGAAACCACGTGTTGTAACAGCGGGAGCACCAAGACGTACACCACTGGTAACAAATGGACTCTGTGGGTCATTGGGAATTGTATTCTTGTTGGCAGTGATACCAACCTCGTCAAGATTATGTTCAACCTCTTTACCTGTAAGTCCTTTCTTAGAAAGGTCAACAAGCATAAGATGGTTGTCCGTTCCACCTGATACAATGCTTACGCCAAGTTTCATAAGCTCGTCGCACATTGCAGCAGCATTCTTTTTAACCTGCATCTGATATTCCTTGAATTCAGGTGACAAAGCCTCTTTGAAGCACACTGCTTTTGCAGCAATCACGTGCATCAAAGGTCCTCCCTGATTTCCGGGAAACACTGCTTTGTTAATCATCTGTGCATACTTTTCTTTGCAAAGGATAAGACCGCCACGGGGACCTCTCAATGTCTTGTGGGTTGTGGTGGTAACAAAGTCTGCATAGGGAACAGGACTTGGATGAAGACCTGCCGCAACAAGACCTGCAATATGAGCCATATCAACCATTAAATATGCCCCAACCTCGTCTGCGATTTCACGGAACTTTGCAAAATCAATTTCACGTGCATATGCACTTGCACCTGCAAGAATAAGCTTGGGTTTATGCTTGAGAGCAAGTTCACGAACTTCCTCATAATTTATTCTGTGAGTTTCTGAATCAACGCCGTAGGGTACTACATTGAAATACTTGCCTGAAATATTAACCGGTGAACCATGGCTAAGGTGTCCGCCGTGAGCCAGATTCATTCCAAGATAGGTGTCCCCCGGCTCCATTGCTGCAAAAAATACAGCAAGGTTTGCCTGTGCACCCGAGTGAGGCTGAACATTGGCAAATTCAGCACCAAAAAGTTCTTTCGCACGTTCTCTTGCCAAATCCTCAACTATGTCAACATATTCGCAACCGCCGTAATATCTCTTGCCGGGATATCCTTCGGCATATTTATTTGTAAGAGGTGTACCCATTGCCTCCATAACTGCAGGGCTTACAAAGTTTTCTGATGCAATAAGTTCAATCTTGCTTCTTTGTCTGCCGATTTCTTGACTGATTGCAACAGCAACTTCAGGGTCAGCCTTTTTTATGTTCTCAAGTTCAAACATATATTTTCCTCCTTAAAAATATTTACAAAAAACAAATTCCATAGTATAATCAAAGACAAGTATACTACAGAATTATAGCTTTTGCAAGGGGGATATCGAAAAATGAGGGAAAATCTTGAAAAAAAGAAGCTCCGCGCTTTTGAAATCATAAAAGTATTTGAAACTGTATACAAAAGCGCCGACTGCACTCTGGATTACACCTCTGCACTTCAACTCCTTATTGCCACACAGCTTGCGGCACAATGCACAGACGCCAGGGTAAATCTTGTAACACCTGCCCTTTTTGGCAGATACAAGACTGTTCAGGATTTCGCAAACGCTGACGAAGAAGAGCTTTCTTCATATATACGTTCCACCGGATTTTTCCGCAACAAAACAAGAAACATAATTGCTTGTTGCAAAAAACTGATTTCCGATTTTGGCGGTGAAGTCCCCAAAACAATGGACGAACTCCTCACTCTTCCGGGCGTAGGCAGAAAAACTGCAAATCTTGTCCTTGGTGATATATTTGGCATCCCCGGTATAGTGGTAGATACCCACGCAACTCGCCTTGCCAACCGAATGGGGTTCACCACCAACAAGGACCCTTACAAAATCGAGCTTGACCTGCTCAAAATCATATCTCCTGAATACCAGTCATCGTTCTGTCATCAATTGGTTTTCCACGGCAGAGAATACTGCAACGCACGAAATCCTAAGTGTGATATTTGCCCCATCAATCACCTCTGTCCGCAAAAGATTTAAAATTTCCAAAAAAGCGTATTTTATAGAAAATTAAAGATTTTAGGAGTTTTAATGCGGATAATCGTTCATAACTTCAAATAATCAGGTATATTTTTTTTGACATCTGTATATTATAGTGATACAATATCAGTCGTCGCTGATTTTGGAATGGACGCGACTAATGTGGGCGCATAGCTCAGCTGGGAGAGCATCTGCCTTACAAGCAGAGGGTCATAGGTTCGAGCCCTATTGTGCCCACCACATTTACGGTCCGGTAGTTCAGTTGGTTAGAATGCCAGCCTGTCACGCTGGAGGTCGTGGGTTCGAGCCCCATCCGGATCGCCATTCTTTTTTTACACGCCTCTGTAGCTCAGTCGGTAGAGCAGAGGACTGAAAATCCTCGTGTCGGTGGTTCGATTCCGCCCGGAGGCACCATTCACACTTTCAATGGTGCTTGAATATACTATAATATGCGGGAGTGGCTCAGTGGTAGAGCGTCACCTTGCCAAGGTGAACGTCGCGAGTTCGAATCTCGTCTTCCGCTCCAAAAGACAAAGGACGCAATTTCGCGTCTTTTGTCTTACCAAACTTAATACGGCGCCATAGCCAAGCGGTAAGGCAAAGCTCTGCAAAAGCTCTATCCCCCGGTTCAAATCCGGGTGGCGCCTCCAAAATCCTGTTTATGACAGGATTTTTTTATTTAACGCAAAATATTTTTTATCGCCACTGATTGACAGCTCAAACTGTGAGTGATATAATTTTAGAAAAAACAGCTAGGAAGAGGTACAACCATGACTACATTGCTTCTCATAAGACACGGCGAAAGCGAGGCCAATAGGCAAAAGATTTTTGCCGGACACCTCGACGTCGGTCTCCAGAACACAGGACTCAGACAGGCACAAACCACAGCACAGTACATAGTGAAAAATTATAAAGTCGACAGAGTGTATGCCAGCGATTTAAAACGTGCATTCGATACGGGAAAATGCGTGGCTGACCTGATAGGAACAACCCCTGTCCCCGATAAAAACTTGCGTGAAATATATGCAGGCAAATGGGACGGATGCAAATTTGACGACCTTATCAACGATTTCAAAGAAGACTATCATACATGGCTTACCGACGTAGGCAACAGTCGTTGTACTGGCGGCGAGAGCGTGAGAGAACTGAGCAAAAGGGTTATGTCGGCCCTTACAGATATTGCACAGAATAACCCGAATAAAACAGTGGTTGTGGCAACCCATGCCACACCAATAAGGGCCGTTCAGTGTCTCCTGTCCGGATTATCCCTTGACTCAATGAAAGATGTTCCCTGGGTCTCAAATGCGTCAATTACCGAAATTTCTTATGATAGTGGCGAATGGCGACTGATAAGGGCCGGGGAAGACACTCACCTTCAAGGGTTAAAAACTGAACTGCCAGCAAATGCGTAACCAATTATAATATGTAAATTTTTAAGGAGGTATTTTTTATGTCAAAAAATCCGTACGCAGGTACAAAAACAGAGAAAAATCTTCGGGAGGCTTTTGCCGGTGAATCCCAGGCAAGAAACAAGTATACATACTTCGCTTCCGTTGCCAAGAAAAATGGCTATGAGCAGATTGCAGAACTTTTCTTAAAAACTGCCGAAAACGAAAAGGAACATGCCAAACTTTGGTTCAAGGCCCTTGGAGAGCTTGGTGACACTGCCGAAAATCTGATTCACGCAGCAGAAGGCGAGAACTATGAATGGACAGATATGTACGAAAGAATGGCAAAAGATGCCGAAGAAGAAGGCTTTGACAAGCTGGCTGCCCAGTTCCGTGCAGTTGCAGCCATAGAAAAGACTCATGAGGAAAGATATCGTGCACTTCTCCACAACGTAGAAGCAAAAGAAGTATTCGAAAAGAGCGGTGTTCAGGTTTGGGAATGTCGCAACTGCGGACATATAGCAGTTGGCACCGCTGCCCCAGAAGTTTGCCCTACATGCTTCCATCCTCAGTCATACTTCGAAATCAAAAAAGATAACTATTAAAAATCAAGAGCCACCCAACAAGGGTGGCTCTTTTTGTTTATTTTAAAAACACTCCTCTTCCTCAAGAATCAAATTCTCTGCAAGTTCCAGATGAGAAACCGAAACCTCATATGCCGTCTTGCTTTCAACCTCAGTTTCGCTTAATCTTTTCTGATATTCCCTGCTCTGAACTCTTCCCTTTATTATCACATTATCCCCTATCTCCAGGCATTCTGCATACTTGGCGTTTCTTCCCCATGCAATACAGGGGATATAGTCGGATTTATTGTAAGATCTGTTTACCGCCAGCAGAATATCCGCAATTTCTCTACCAAAAGGCGTTGTTCTGTAAATCGGCTTTTTGCATATGTAGCCGTTGAGATAAATGGAATTGAGACTTTTTTCCTCATATTCCTCCATCTTTTCAATATCTTTTACAAAAACGGTCAAAATCAGTTTGTTCCCCACATTGGTAAAATTGTTATAAGACCTGAATTGACCATGTATAACCACCTTGTCACCCACCGAAATACCACCTGTTGCCAAAAATTTTTCGGATATGGTGACTCTTACTGTATCATGGGTCTCACTGAGTCTTGGGGTATCCAGCATAAATGTATAAAACATCTCCTCATAAACCTCGTGTGAGAACTCCGGCTCGCTTGCCACTGTCCCTGCAATAACCACTTTATTATTCTCTGCATAACTTCCGGTATTCAAAATAATTCACTCCCTAAATTCCTGCTAATGTTTAATGTATCTGGTTAAAGTATATTCACAGATAATAAATTTAGAACCTGCACGCTACCATTAATATCATTGCCACAATTTCACCTTAACATACAAAAAAGGCGCCAGCCCCGACTAAGAGCAAGCACCTTTTTATTCATTACATTTTTAATATATTATTTAAGGGTTTTATCCTTTATATATACTTTAGTTTAAAACAACACCCTTTTGCAATATAACATTTGCATAGATTGCTGTTTCCCCTGTGGCAATAATTGCATATGCTTTCTTTGCCTGTTCATAAAACTCAAAACGCTCAACTTCTGCAAAAGCCTGTTCGCCTCTGTCATCAACTTCCGCTACCATTCTTTTATAAACATCCCAGATAGGTGTCTCCACCTTGTCCCCGGGTGTTACCTGCATAAGGGAAACAGGTTTTTCAACATAAGTATCAAGCGGAAATACCTTAAGAATTGCTTCAAGAAGCTCCGGTACACCATGGCCATCCGCACGGATAACTATAGCATCTTTGCCCATTGTCTCTGCGGGAAAGTTTCCGTCGCCTATAACAATAGTATCACTGTGCCCCATTTCGCAAAGCACCTTTAATAATTCGGGCGAAATAATTGCAGGAATTCCTTTTAACATAAATACTCCTCCTTAAAATTGTTTGGATAGTTTTGTTATACCACATAATGCATGTTTTTTCAAGTATCAAATGTAATGCAATATAACATTCTATTGTGCCGAAGGCGCACCTCGTAAAAGGTTGCTAGTGAAACAAAGGCGTTATGAGCGCGTTTACAAGCGAATAGCCGACTTGAACGTGACCTTTTACGAAAAAGGAGGAACAGTGGAGCAAGTGACTGATTTTTTGCATAAAAAATCGGAACAAGCGTAACTTGTTCCGACGTGGTCGAGGCGACAGGATTCGAACCTGCGGCCCCCTGGTCCCAAACCAGGTGCGCTACCAAACTGCGCCACGCCTCGAAATATTTATTTTGTCAACTCGTCTATTATACACGCAAGATGATATTTTGTCAAGAGTAAAATTTGGCAAGATTAATATCTTGCCAAATTTTTTTATCTTGCTCCTTAAATCAAATCTGCAAGATGGGGTCTTAACTTTTTGAACAAAACATTTCCTGCTCCAACAAGCACAGCTATCACAGCCCAGAAATACAGGGCATGCCAGGGTTTTTCCCAGAAGCCGATTCCGTAAACAAAGGTATCACGATAACCCTGAGTCACATAATAAATCGGGTTCAGCTCAAAGAATATATGAAAATTTTGGGGAATAGAATTGATATCCCAGAAAAGCGGTGTAATCCAGAAACCAAACTGAACAAGTACCCCTACGATATTGCTTGTATCACGTACAAATGCCGTCAACGTGGCAGTTATCCTGCCCAAAGCAAGGGTCAAAACATATGCCGCCACCATGTAATAAATAATTTGCAAATCCAAAAGTTCCGGCGGATATCCGCAGGCAAAATTCACCACAAATGTTAGTACAACAAAAAACAGATGCACAAAGGCCGCTGATGTGACCCTCACAGCCGGGAGAATTTCCACCTCAAAAACCACTTTTTTAACCAGGTATGAGTAATCTACCAGAACTCCCGTTGCACCACCCCAACCCTCGGATATGAAAAACCAGGGTACAATTCCTGAAACCAACCACAGAACATACGGTACACCATTCACAGGTCCGTTCTGAAATGCCACCTGAAATACAAACCAGTAAATCAGAATCGTTATTATAGGCGTAACAAACCCCCATACCATACCCAAAGCAGAGCCTGCATACTTTGCCTTGAAATCATTTTTCGCCAATGAAATCAGCATATCTACTCCTCCAAACCTAACAGATTTTCCAATCATCAAGACCCGACTTTATTGCCGTCATCATGCGGGTTTTGAAATGATGGTCCGCCTCGTTTCTTTCGTTTATAAAATCCTTCATCTCCTGCCGTTTGGACTTGCCGTCCATGGGGCATGGGTTGTGAACAATGGGCAAATTTTCACGTTTTGCAAAACCTTTTATGTCGCCCTCGGCAACATAAATCAGCGGTCTTATAACATCCATATCTATCCTCGACAAATATGTAACCGGTGAGAAACAGTTAATCCTGCCCTCATAAAAAAGGGACAGAAAGAAGGTCTCAATCACATCTTCATTGTGATGTCCCAACGCCACCTTGTTGCAACCATTTT
>JAZRNA010000013.1:0-15288 GCA_045647945.1 Clostridia bacterium | reverse complement strand
AGAAATAATGAAAAAATATGGTACAGACAGAAAAAGCAGCATAGTTCAGGATAATGATACAGAAGTTGCAGAGGAAACAGAAACCATTGAAAATTATCCTGTTATGATTTTCAGGAGCAAGGATGGTTATGTAAAGAAAATTTCACATCTTTCATTGCGTTTCAGTGGTGAACAAAAAGTAAAGGAAAATGATGAAATTATCGAATGTATAGATACCGACAATACAGCGGAAGTTCTGGTTTTCTCAAGCTCGGGCGATGTTTACAAAATCAAGGCACATGAGATTCCTGACAGCAAGGCCAGTCTTTTGGGTGAGTATATGCCCAATCTGCTCTCCATGGGTGAGGGCGAGCGTGTTGTGGGAATGGTTGTGACAAAAGAGTTTAAAGGTTACGTGCTGTTCTGTTTTGAAAACGGAAAGATTGCCAAGATAGATATCAAAGGCTACGAGACCAAACAAAACAGAAAGAAACTTATAAATGCATATTCTCTCGCGTCACCTCTTGTTAAAGTGCTGTTTTTGACTGAGGATACCGAGCTTGTTGCTATAAGCAACACAGGCAAGGGTCTGGTGTTCAATTCAGAACAAATTGCGGTCAAGACTACCAAAAATTCCCATGGTGTAAATGTAATGACGCCCACTAAAAACAGCAAACTGACAGATGTAAAGATTGCGTCAGAATCGGGAATAAAAGATTTAAAACATTATCGCACAAAAAATATCCCCGCAAAGGGGGCTGTTATAAGGCCTGAGGATACAGAGAACGAACAACTGACACTTTTTGAATAGCGAAAAACTAAAAGCCATCATTAATGATGGCTTTTTTGCTGTACATATTTAAAAACATAAATTCATATGTATTCTTGAGGTGGTTTTGGTGAAGGTGTTGTTCATAAAACGAAAGATTTTGATATTGCTTATAATGACAGTCTTTATTGCTGTGGCTATTGTTGAAGTATGTCTAAAAGCGTATACCACACAAAGCACCGTTGCAGTACCCTTGTCGGGAAAAATAATCCTGATTGACCCGGGACACGGAGGGATTGACGCAGGGGCATCAGGCAACGATGCGGTGGAGAAAGAAATAAACCTGTCTATTGCGAAAATCCTTCAGGAGTATATTGAAACAGGAGGGGGCATTGCATATCTTACCCGTACAGACGATTCAAACACGGCAGACCCAAACAGAGATAAGGGACTGTCTCAAAAAATGTCTGACCTTAAAGAACGCAAAAAAGACATTGATGACTTTCATGCAGATTTGTTCATAAGTATACACATGAATAAGTTTAGTCAGGGACAATATCGTGGCGCTCAGGTTTTTTATGACCCCAATTCACAGGAAAGCAAAGAACTGGGCGAGATAATTCAACAATCCGTAAAGGATGTGGTGAAAGACCAGAACAACCGAAAACCTAAGGCAACAGGCAATAGTATTTTTGTGCTGAAAGGCAACAAAGTTCCATCTGCACTGATTGAATGCGGATTTTTGTCAAACAGCGATGAGGCAAGGCTATTGAAGACCCCGGAATATCAGCGAAAAATTGCCTGGGGCATTTATGTGGGTATTGTGAGGTATTTCAGCCGTTAATCATTTTGTTTATGTCACGTTTGAGACGTGACATTATTCTCTTCTCAAGACGTGAAATATATGACTGGGATATACCAAGCATATCTGCTACCTGTTTTTGGGTCTTTTCTTCGCCGGAACCATTCATACCAAATCTCAGGTTCATTATTCTTTGTTCCCTTGCAGACAACTTTGTCAGTGCTATATGCAGAAGCTCGCGGTCCACCTGGTCCTCAATTTTGCGTTGAGTGATGTCATTGTCGGTGCCCAGAATATCAGAGAGCAAAAGCTCGTTTCCATCCCAGTCTACATTGAGAGGCTCGTCAATAGAGATGCTAACTTTGTTTGAATTGTTCTTCCTGAGATACATAAGGATTTCGTTTTCAATGCACCTTGAGGCATATGTTGCCAGTTTTATATTTTTGGCAGGTTTGAATGTGTTGATTGCCTTTATAAGCCCAATGGTGCCTATTGAAATCAAATCTTCAACGCCAATGCCAGTGTTTTCAAACTTTTTGGCAATGTAGACAACAAGTCTGAGGTTGTGCTCAATGAGCATGGTTTTGGTGTTTTGAAGGTCACACTTATCACGTAAGTTTTCGATAAGTTTTTCTTCCTGGTCTGCAGATAATGGCGGAGGAAGTGTGTCTGCACCTCCTATATAGTGTACAGATGATGTTTCTCTTATGTAATTCAGCAGTTTCAGAAAAGTTATTTTGATGGTAGTTAAAAGGTGTTTTGACATTTATTTTCCTGCCTTTCTGTCTTTGGGGGACAATTAATTAAAAGTTCGGGGTTTAGAATTGCCGAAAAGTCGGCGTCTTTATTAAAAACGGTTTTTGAAACAGCAATAACTGTTTTAGATATCTCATTACCTTGGATACACACTTTGTCGGGGATAAAGCCATGCATGATTCCGTTTTTATTGTCTATTGTAGAGAATGGAATAATACGATATCGGTTTTTAAAATTTTGTGGAATAATACCGCCTGTTGACAGTGACTCAAAAAAAGATTTCGGGAGCAACTTTTTGCCACACTCAGGTGATATTATCATTGCGGGGTATCCGCTTGTTGGGTCTGAGAGACTGCAACCGGTATCACAAAGGGCTGTCACTGTTATATTCTTTGAACCAAACCATATGGTTGCTGGCGTGGTTATCTTAGACTGTTTGACGTTATGTCGTTTTATGTATGAAGTAAGGTAGGCTATTAAATATGCAAGGACTGTGGAGGCCATAAGGACGGAAGGGGTTATGTTGATGTATACCTCGCCGTTGGAAACAACACTGCCCACAGCTGTTCCGAAATCAGTGGCAAAGATAACGACAAAAACCATTCCGCCAAAAATCAAGTTAACCGCAAGAAACATGACAGTGTTTTTAACCAAAACCTTCAGTGTTCTGGCGGGAAAGGCCAGCCATACCGACAGTACCAGAAAGACTATCTTAAATAAAACAGAATAAAGAAATGAAACCTGAGGGAAAAACATGATTGCGGAATAGAGTGCAGAAACTGTGGCGCTGAGTATCATGCGGGGAATATGTACGGTTTTTTTAATAAGGAAGCCTGTTGCGTATATAATCACAGAATCCATAAGAAAATTCAGCAAAAACAACATATCCACATATACAATGGGTTTCACATACAGTCTCCTTTCTGTTTTTAAAATCATTATACTGCGTTGTCCCTGAAGTTTTTGTCGGTTTTAGGTGCGAAAAATTGTCAGATATTCTAAATATAATATTTTGGCAAAAAATAGGTGCAAATTAATATTGAAATATTATGGAATATATGTTAAACTGTGTAAGAGAAAAAATGAAAAACAGTCAGGAGAAGAATATGATGAAAAATATTACACTTGATTACAAAGCTGCACTTGGTTTTTTCAACGAAGAGGAAATTTTTAATGTGAAAGAACAGGTCAGGGCGGCACACAATGCATTGCACAATAAAACAGGTGCAGGTTCTGATTTTCTTGGTTGGGTGACACTTCCCAAAGATTATGATAAAGAAGAATTTGCAAGGATAAAGGCTGCAGCGGAGAAGATAAAAAATGATTCCGATGTTTTGATAGTTATCGGTATCGGGGGTTCGTATTTGGGTGCAAAAGCGGCAATTGACTTTTTGTCAGGACCTTTTTACAACTATACCTCAAAAACCCAGATTTTCTTTGCGGGTAACAGCATAAGTCCCAATTATATCAATGGTCTTCTCAAGGCTATTGAGGGCAAGGATGTGTCCGTGAATATTATATCCAAATCAGGCACAACTACTGAACCTGCCATTGCTTTCAGAATCTTCAAAGAATATCTTGAAAACAAGTATGGAAAGGAAGAAGCAAGAAAGAGAATATATGCAACCACAGACAAAGCTCGTGGTGCACTTAAAAATCTTGCTGACAGTGAGGGCTATGAGACCTTTGTTGTTCCTGATGATGTGGGGGGGAGATTTTCTGTTCTCACTGCGGTTGGACTTTTGCCTATTGCGGTTTGCGGTGCTGATATAGACAAAATCATGCAAGGTGCTGCCGATGCGTCAGAACTCTATGCAAGTGATGATGTTGAAGAAAATGATTGTTATAAATATGCGGCAATCAGAAACATACTCCATAGAAAAGGTAAGAATGTAGAGATGCTGGTGAACTATGAGCCTGAACTCCAGTATTTTATTGAATGGTGGAAACAACTCTATGGCGAGAGTGAGGGCAAGGACCAGAAAGGTATTTTCCCTGCAGGAGCATGTTTCTCAACAGATTTACATTCAATGGGTCAGTATATTCAGGATGGTCTCAGAAACCTTTTTGAAACAGTTCTTTATGTTGAAAATTCAAAAGAAGACATTGTGGTTGGTGAAGACCCTGAAAATATTGACGGACTCAACTTCTTAAGCGGCAAGACCGTTGATTTTGTGAACAAAAAGGCGTTTGAGGGCACACTTTTGGCGCACACAGATGGCGGAGTTCCTAATCTTGTGCTAAAGATTGCCGCACTTGATGAATATACCCTGGGTCAGCTTTTCTATTTCTTTGAAAAAGCATGCGGTATCAGCGGATATATTCTTGGGGTTAATCCATTCAATCAGCCCGGTGTTGAGAGCTATAAGAAGAATATGTTTGCACTTTTGGGCAAACCCGGATATGAGGCTGAAAAGGAACTTCTTGAAAAAAGATTGAAATAATTAAAAAAAACTATTGTTAAATTCCGGATTGTATGATATGATATAATTGCAAAAGAAAAAAATACATTTCGGTGTATCAATATAAAGAAGGGCGGTAAATGCTATGATTAAAATTCACATTGGCCTTAAGGGCAGCGGAAAAACAAAGAAACTGATTGATGATGTAAACGGTGCAATCACTCTTGAAAAGGGTAACGTAGTTTGCATCACTGAGGGTAATCGCCTGATGCACGACCTCCACAGAAGTGCAAGAATGATAAATACCGAGCAATTTGATATTAAAAACTTTGATATGTTTGTGGGTCTGCTTTGCGGAATTATTGGTCAGGACTTTGATGTTACACACATCTTTATTGACAGTGTGTTCAAGAGTGTTCCAGAGGCAACAATGGGTGACCTTGACGAACTTATCAAGGCGATTGAAAAGCTGGAAGAACAGTTTAATGTATCCTTTACACTTATGGTTAGTGCAGACATTGCGGATGCATCAGATTTGGTTAAGAAGTATATTGCTTAACTTTCATTGACTTTTTAGAATCTGAGGGGAGCGGCCGGCGTTGCGGATTGTGCAAATCGGCTTTGCTCCTTTCTGTGTTTAAATGAAACGAGGAGGAATTGATTGACTATGCAGTACATGAGTACAAGAAACAGCAGTATCAGAGTCAAATCTGCTGCTGCAATAAAAAAGGGCCTTTCGGAAGAGGGTGGACTTTTTGTTCCTACAGAGATACCCCAGATATCACTGGATGATATCAGCAAACTTGGCAAGAAAAGCTATATTGAACGCGCTGTGTTTGTGCTTAAAAAGTATCTGACAGACTTTTTGGTTAAAGAAATCAGAGAATGTGCAGAGAATGCATACGGCGGAGGAAAGTTTTCCTCGGAGAACCCTGCACCCCTGGTAAATGTGGGGGATGAATATAATGTTCTTGAATTGTGGCATGGTCCAACATGTGCTTTCAAGGATATGGCTCTTCAGATATTGCCTCACTTCCTTACCAAGTCAATGCAGAAAACCGGTGAGGACAAGACGGTAGTTATTTTGGTTGCTACATCAGGTGATACGGGCAAGGCCGCACTTGAGGGGTTCAAAGATGTTGAGGGAACAAAAATTGTTGTGTTTTATCCCAGCGAGGGTGTAAGCAACATTCAAAAACTCCAGATGATCACTCAGGAGGGCAAAAATGTATTTGTATCCGGCATTGAGGGCAACTTTGATGATGCTCAGTCCGGGGTGAAGAAAATTTTTACCGATGAGAAAGCAAATACTGATTTTGTGAAGAATGGCTGTGTTATGTCCTCGGCAAATTCTATCAACTGGGGCAGACTTGTTCCTCAGATTGTTTATTATGTTTCAGCATATTGCGATATGGTTGAAAGCGGTGAGGTTGAGCTTGGCGACAAAATCAATATTTGTGTGCCTACAGGAAACTTCGGCAATATTCTTGCTGCGTACTATGCAATGCGTATGGGTGTTCCCATTAACAAGCTTATCTGTGCATCAAACCAAAACAGTGTACTGACTGAGTTTATAAAAACAGGTGAATACAACAAAAACCGTGAATTCCACACTACGATTTCACCATCTATGGATATATTGATTTCCAGCAATCTGGAAAGACTACTTTTTGACCTTTGCGGCAATGATGACAAAAAGGTAAACAAATGGATGGATGACCTAAAGGAAAAAGGTGAATATAAAGTATCTGCAGATGTTAAGAAGAAAGTTTCAAAGCTTTTCTGGGCAGGATTCTGTGATGATTATTTCACCAAAGAATGCATCTACAAAACCTATGAAAAGCACGGTTATACCATTGATACCCATACAGCGGTTGCTGTTGATGTATACAATCAGTATAAGGCGGAAACCGGGGATGAAACACCAACGGTAATTGCATCAACTGCAAGCCCGTTTAAGTTTAATCAGAGTGTGCTTTCGGCTCTTGGCAAAGACAGAGATACTGTTGGCAAAGATGATTTTGAGCTTCTTGACATACTGTCTGATGTTTCGGGTATGGAAATTCCTGAATCACTGGGAACTCTTAAAAACAAGAAAAAGAGATTTGAAAATATTTGCGGCAAGGAAGATTTGCTTGAGACTGTAGGCAAATTTATAGGCAAAAAATAACAAATCGACAATGAAGAGACGGCTCACGGGTATCTGTGAGCCGTATTTTTGAAAAATAGAACTTTTGGAGGTGGTGCTTATGTCAATTTATGCTTTGGCTGATTTGCACCTGTCGTTTGGCACAGACAAACCCATGGATGTTTTTGGTAGAAGGTGGGAAAATTATACAGAGAAAATTCATAGTAATTGGCAGAGTATAGTTGACAATGATGATTTGGTTATAATACCGGGTGATGTATCATGGGCTACATATATTGAAGATGCGTATGAGGATTTCAAGTTTATAAATGAACTCAATGGCAAAAAGGTTATTATAAAAGGCAATCATGATTACTGGTGGACAACTCTCAGAAAAATGGAGAATTTTTTAGAGGAGAATGGTTTTGACACGATAAAAATTCTAAACAACACAGCCATGGCTTTTGAAGATGCAGCCATATGCGGAACACGTGGCTGGTCGGTTCAGGAAAACAATACCGAGGAAGATGTAAAAATCATTGACCGTGAGAAAAAAAGGCTGATTTTGACCATTGAAGAGGCAATAAAACTAAAGAAAGAAAGGCTTATTGTTGCTCTGCATTATCCACCCTTTGACAGGAAAGGAGAGGAAAATGGTTTTCTGGAGATAATGCGTAATTATAATGTAGATTGCTGTGTTTACGGACATCTTCATTCTTTTGCGCACAGAAATGCGGTAGAAGGTGATGTTGACGGCATAAATTTGAGACTGGTATCGGGAGATTTTGTTGATTTTAAGCCCATGTGCATATAAAGAGCAAAAATGAGACATTTTTTATGGAAAATAATAAGAAATTATTAAATTTCTATTGACTTATAGAAGAATTTAATATATAATACCAATGTCAAAAGGAAACCTTGACAAAAGCAAAACGAAAGAAAAAGAAAAGAAAAAACGATGCAATACATAAAGAAAGAGGTTTTTACTATGAGTTCAAATTGGGCAAAAATGGATCTCTCAAAAGTTCCAAACATGGTATCAGCAACTGTTCCTGGTCCTAAGTCAATCGAATACCATGAAAGATGTGAAAAATACATGAAGGGTTACTCAAGCCAGGTTAAATTGTTCCCTGTAACATTTGAATCAGGCAAAGGTTACACCCTTACAGACGTTGACGGAAATACATATCTTGACTTCTCATCAGGTATTTACGTAACAGGTCTTGGTCATTGCCATCCTAAAATCAGCGAAGCTGTTGCTTTCCACGCTAAAAATCTTATGAACTGTCATGACTTTACTACAAAAGTAAAGATGGAACTTGTTGAAAAGCTCCATGAAATCACAGGTGGACGTTTTGGTGGTTTCCAGTTCTATGATTCAGGTACTACTGCTGTTGAAGCAGGTCTCCGTTGTGCTCGTGCTGCAACAGGCAAGCAGGAATTTATCTCTTTCTGGAGAGATTTCCACGGCAAGACATATGGTGCAAACTCATTGGCGGTTGTTGGACCTGATACACACATGAGAGCTCCTGGCTTCATGTTGGTTCCCAGACCAAATCCATACCGTGACTTCTTTGGCAGAACACCTGAAGAAGCATGGAAAGACTCATCACCATACATCAGAATGATTGAAGGTACACTTGACAATCAGTGTGCTAACGGCGGCAAGAATGTTGCAGCTATCGTTCTTGAACCTATTCAGGGTTGGGGCGGCTCAATTATTCCTCCTGATGACTTTATGCCTGCACTTCGTGACCTTTGCGACAAGAGAGGCATCCTTCTCTTTGCGGACGAAGTTCTCAACTGTATGGCAAGAACAGGTAAGTACCTTGCTATGGATCACTGGAATGTTACAGCTGATATTACTACACTTGGTAAGGGCTTTGGTAACGGTTTCCCTGTAACAGCACTTGCTGTATCTAAGGATCTTGCTCCTGCTATTGAAAAGATTTCAGCTTCTTCAAGCTACGGCGGCAACCCAATGGCTTGTGCTGCAGCTCTTGAATCAATCAAGGTTATCGAAGAAGAAAACCTCAACGAACATGCAGCTCACCTTGGCGAAATCATGCTCAAGAAGATGGAAGAAATAAAAGCAGCTCATCCTATCGTTGGTGATGTTCGTGCTATCGGTTGTCTCCAGGCCATTGAAATCGTTAAGGATCGCGATACAAAAGAACCATTTGCAGAAGCTGGTACAATGATTTACCAGAAGGCATTTGAGAAGGGTCTCGCTTGGGTACCATCAGGTCACATCTTGCGTATGTCACCTCCTATGATTCTTGATGACGAAGCAGCTCTTAAGGGTCTTGATATTATTGAAGAGGCTATTGCTGAGACAGAAAAGCATTTTGGTTATTAATAAATAATAATTTCTAAAAGCAAATAGGGCCATTGCGGGGGAATCCCTGCAATAGCCCTTTACTTTACAAGGTGAAAGAGAGGAAGATTAATATGAAAACTGTAAAATTTGGTCTTATTGGCTGTGGCCTTATGGCAAGAGAATTTGCATCAGCGGCAGCTCGTTGGTGTCATCTTACTGACGATATCCCCAGACCTGAAATTGTTGGTATTTGCTCAGTCGTTCCCAAGGAAATGGAATGGTTCCAGAAGAACTTTCCTGAAATAAAGTATGCTGTTTCAGACTACAAGGAACTCCTTGAAAAAGAAGATATAGATGCTATCTATTGTGCCGTTCCTCACAATCTTCATGAACAGTTCTATATTGATATTATCAAAAGCGGCAAGGCTCTCCTTGGCGAAAAGCCTTTCGGCATCGATAAAAAAGCCAATGAAAATATAATGAAAGCATTAAAGGAAAATCCTGACACATTTGTGCGTTGTTGCAGCGAGTTCCCATATTATCCTGCAATGCAGACCATGATTAACTGGTTCAAAGAGGGTAAATTCGGCAAAATTCTGGAAATCCACTGCGGATTCAATCATTGCAGTGATATGGATACAGCAAAACCCATCAACTGGAAACGTATGGTGAAATTCAATGGTGAATACGGCTGCTTGGGTGACCTGGGTATTCATACTCAGCACGTTCCATTCAGACTTGGTTTCAAACCCAAGACAGTGAGAGCACATTTCAGCAATATTGTTAAAGAACGTCCCGACGGTAAGGGAGGAACAGCTGTTTGTGATACATTTGACAACTGTACAATTTTCTGTACTACATTGAATCCTGACGGCGATGAAATTCCAATGACACTTGAAACAAAGCGTATGGCACCAGGTTCAACAAACCGTTGGTTCTTTGAGATTTATGGTATGGACTGCAGTGCACGTTTCACGAGTGATGATGCCAATGCATTCTATTATACCTCATCATGGGGCAAAGAGCAGTCATGGAACCGTATTATAATTGGTTACAAACCAATGCTCCCAACAATTACAGGACCAATCTTTGAATTTGGTTTCACAGATGCTATTCAGCAGCAAATTGCAGCATTTATGTTGGAATACTCAGGTGTTGAAGTTCCTTTTGGACTCTTTACCCCTGATGAAACAGTTCTTTCTCACACACTTGCAACCGCAGCACTTAAGTCGTTCTACAACAAATCAGTTGAGGTTATTGACTAAATAAAGGTTAATTTCTAAAAAACACAGAAAAAATTTGTTTTTTTCTGTGAAATGAGTTGACATTTCTTTGTTTTTGTTGTAAAATGAAACTAATGTGATATAAATAAGATATTTGCAATAGTTTCACTGAATAAAAACAACAGTGATGCCGTTGACTTAAGGAGGAAAACAAAAATGTTAGTAAACATGAATGAAGTTCTCAGACCAGCTAAAAAAGGTCAGTACGCAGTAGGTCTTTTTAACGCAGTAAATCTGGAACTTGCACGCGGTATTATCAACGCAGCAGAAAGCACACAATCGCCGGTTATCATGGGTTCAGCTGAAATTCTGCTTCCTTACGGTCCTTTGGAAGAAATTTCTTACTATTTGATTCCTATGGCAAAGAAAGCATCAGTGCCTGTAGTTATACACCTTGACCATGGTTTGACATATGATACCTGTGTTAAGGCGTTGAAACTGGGCTTCAGCTCTATCATGTATGACTGCTCAACAGATACATATGAAGAAAATGTTCGCAAGGTTAAAGAAATGGCTGACATTGCTCATTCTTATGGTGCAACAATCGAAGGTGAACTTGGTCACGTTGGTGACAACGAGGGTTCAGCAGAAGGTAGCGATCATATGGAAGATCCTTCTAAATTCTTTACAGATCCCGCTCTTGCAAAAGATTTCGTAGAGAAGACAGGGGTAGATGCTTTGGCTATTGCGGTAGGTAATGCTCATGGTGCATACAAACTGCCTCCTAAATTGGACTTTGAAAGAATTCGTACAATCGCTAAGACTGTTGATGTTCCCCTGGTTCTCCATGGTGGTTCAGGTCTTACAGACAATGACTTCAGACAGGCTATCAAAGATGGTATCAGCAAGGTTAACATCTTTACAGATATCAACGTTGCAGCTGTTGAAGCGGAATTCAAGAAGTTCTCTGATATGAACAAGGGTATCATTGACCTTATTCCTGCAGCAGTTGAGGCTGTAAAGCTTGCTACAATGGAAAAAATGAAATTGTTCAGCAGTGACGGCAAAGCAAATCGCAGTGCCGCATGCAGCTCAACAATGTCAGCTGAGGATCTTGAGAGAATTACTAGTCTGGTAGCAGCAGAAGTTGCAAAGTATCTTAAGAAATAATCTTACAAGACAAAAATCAAAAGTGGCAAAGCTTTGCTTTGCCACTTTTTTGTGCACATAAAAACAGCAAATACAGTTTTCTGTATTTGCTGTTTTTGATGTTAGTTTAGATATTAGTTGCCCGCCATCTTTGCAACTTCTGCTGCAAAGTCGTCAACTTTCTTTTCCAGACCTTCGCCTTTTTCCAGACGAGCAAACTTAACAATTTCGATATCTGTACCGATTTCGTTTGCAACGTTCTTGAGGAACTTAGCAACTGTCAAATCGCCATCCTTAACGTAAGGCTGTTCAACAAGACAGATTTCCTTGAAGAACTTCTGGATACGACCAACAACCATTTTGTCAACGATTGCTTCGGGCTTACCTTCGTTAAGAGCCTGAGCCTTAAGGATTTCTTTTTCCTTTTCAACTTCTTCAGCAGGCACTTCGTCGCTCTTAACATATTTGGGCATAACAGCCGCAATCTGCATTGCAACGTCCTTTGCCGCAGCTTTGAATGCGGGATCTGATGCCTTTGATTCATCACCAAGTTTGAAGTTAACAAGAACACCGATTCTGCCGCCACCATGGATGTAAGCTTCGTTTACACCTTCGTATCTTTCGAAACGGCGGAGGTTCATGTTTTCGCCGATTGTAGCAATCTTTTCTGTAAGAGCTTCGCCAACGGTCTGGTCACCATAGAGTTTTGTCTCTTTCAGTGCTTCAACGTCAGCAGGGTTTGCTTTTGCTATACATTCAGCAACGTCAGCAACAAACTTCTGGAAATCAACGTTCTTTGCAACGAAGTCTGTTTCTGTATTGATTTCAACAACAACACCGACGTTGTCAAATACCATTGCTGTAACAAGACCTTCAGCAGCAATTCTGCCAGCCTTTTTTGCAGCGGTTGCAAGGCCTTTTTCTCTCAAAAACTCAACAGCCTTGTCCATATCGCCGTTGGTTTCGGTAAGAGCCTTTTTGCAATCCATCATACCACAGTTTGTCATTTCTCTGAGAGTTTTAACATCTTGTGCAGTAAATGCCATAATATATTCACTCGCTTTCTGTAAAAATCAATTATTCTTCAATCATGTCAAGTGAAACATCTTCAGCAGCGTCATCTGTTGCAGCTTCTTCTGTAGCACTTGAGAATTCCTCACCCTGTTTGCCTTCGAGGATAGCATTACCGATTGTAGAAACAATAAGTTTTACAGCACGGATAGCATCATCGTTGCCGGGGATAGGATAGTCAGCTTCTTCAGGGTCACAGTTTGTATCCACAATGGCAATTACAGGGATACCAAGTTTGTGAGCCTCTGCGATAGCGTTCTTTTCTTTTCTTGGGTCAACAACGAAAAGTGCAGCAGGAAGATCTCTCATTTCCTTGATACCGCCAAGGAACTTTTCAAGACGTTCTTCTTCAAGGTTAAGTTTCAAAACTTCTTTCTTGGGAAGAAGTTCCATTGTGCCGTCTTCGTTCATTTTCTTGAGCTGATAAAGTCTGTCAATTCTTCTCTTGATTGTCTTAAAGTTTGTGAGCATACCGCCAAGCCATCTTGCATTTACATAGTACATGCCAGTTCTTTCAGCTTCTTCACGGATAGCGTCCTGTGCCTGCTTCTTTGTTCCAACAAAGAGAACGTTGCCACCTTCTGCTGCGATGTCACGAACAAAGTAGTAAGCTTCTTCGATTTTCTTTACAGTTTTCTGAAGATCGATAATGTAGATACCGTTTCTTTCTGTAAAGATGTACTCCGCCATTTTAGGATTCCAACGGCGTGTCTGGTGTCCGAAATGAACACCTGCTTCAAGCAATTGCTTCATTTGAATTACTCCCATGATTTTACACCTCCAAAAGTTTTACACCTCCACCATAGTCACCTTGCCGGGGAGCTGTCATGGGTATTCTAGCACCGCCCCGTCAATCGTATGATGTGCGTATTTTATTTTTTGCTGACACCCATGCAGATGTCAACTGATGTATTATACCATCAAAAACTTGATTTGTCAATAAAAACTTACAAAATATATGGAATAATTTTGACAAATAAAGTGTTTGTTTGTGTTGATTTTTTTATGTGGGTATGATATAATTTTTTAATAAACTAACTAATCGGAATGATGATTACGAGAGAGGTGCTTATTTTGAAAAAAGTATTAGCTATTGATTTCGGTGCATCAAGCGGAAGAGCCATACTTGGTTCATTTGATGGCGAAAAAATTGAACTTACAGAAGTGCACAGATTTTCAAACGACCCCAATTATGAAAATGGCGAACTGCGTTGGAATGCGGAGGCTCTGTTTAATGAGATTAAAATCGGCATAAAGAAAGCAAACGAGATTTCTGATTTTGACAGCATTGCTATTGATACATGGGGTGTTGACTACGGTATAATCGGCAAAGACGGAAACTTGATTGCAAATCCGTATAATTACAGAGATTCAAGAACAGACAATGCTCCAGAGAAAGCATTTGAAGTTGTTCCTGAAAAAGAGCTTTATGATATGACTGGTATTCAGGTAATGAACTTTAACACACTTTTCCAGTTGTTTGTAGAAAAGGATATTGATAAGGCTGATAAGATTTTGATGATGCCTGACCTTTTCGGATATATGTTGTGCGGCGAGAAGTATGGTGAAAGTACAATTTGTTCTACAACCCATATGTTTGACCAGAAAAAATGTGACTGGAACTGGGAAGTAATAGACAGATTTGGTTATCCCAGAAGCATTTTCCCGACCGTTGTAAAAGCGGGCACAATCGTAGGAAAGATGAAGAAAGAGATTGCTGATGAATTGGGTGTTGAACCGAAAAAAGTAATTGCAATCGGTGCACACGATACAGCAAGTGCGGTGGCAGCTGTTCCGTCAACAGAGAAAGACTTTATATTTATTTCCTGCGGTACATGGTCATTGTTTGGAACTGTTACTGACGAACCGGTGATTTCTGAAAAATCAAAGAAATATAACATAACCAACGAGTATGGTTTTGGTGGTAAAACAAGATTTTTACGCAATATCATAGGACTCTGGCTTATCCAGGAGGCAAAACGTCAGTTTGTAAAGGATGGCAAAAATTACAGCTATGGTGACATGGAAGAACTGGCATTGAAGGCTGAACCATTCAAGTATTTCATTGATCCTGATGACCCTGTATTTGTTCCTCCGGGCGGAATGCTTGACAGAATTTGTGATTACTGTGAAAGAACCGGACAGGGCAGACCCCAGACAGACGGCGAAATTGTAAGATGTATTTACGAGAGTATTGCTCTCAAATATAAAAACTCGCTTATGATGATTGCCGACTGTACAGGAAAAGAGTATAAAGCAATTCATATGGTTGGCGGCGGAACAAAGGATAAGCTTCTTTGCCAGATGACAGCAAATTCAACCGGTGCAAAGGTTGTTGCAGGACCCATCGAGGCTACCGCTCTTGGTAACATTGCAGTTCAGCTTTATGCACAGGGGGAGATTGATGAAATAACACCTGTTATAATGAAGTCAACTGAGATAAAGGAGTATGCACCTACAGATGAAAAACTCTGGGATGAGGCATATGAAAAGTTTCTGAAAGTAATTGACTAAATTATTTAAACGCTCTCGCTTGAAAGTGGGGGCGTTTTTGTGTAGAAAAAAGGGAGATGTGCGGTTCACATCTCCCTTTAAAATTGTTTTAAATCAAATTATCTAATGTTCTTATACATAGGACCGTATGCCTGACAAGCGCGGTAGTCCTGACATTCTTTATCCATACCGAATG
>JAZRNA010000012.1:0-29682 GCA_045647945.1 Clostridia bacterium | reverse complement strand
TATAATGTGGAAAAGTATCTGGGGAAATGCATTGAAAGTATAATAAACCAGACGCATAATAATATAGAGATTATTTGCGTTGATGATGGAAGTACAGACGGGTCTTTGAAGGTCTTAAAGGAATATGCTGACAAGGATAGCCGAATCAAGGTTTTTACACAAGAAAATCGGGGGCCGTCTTTTGCCCGCAACAAGGGTCTGGATGAATGTTCCGGTGAATATATAATGTTTGTGGACAGCGATGACTGGATAGACCTTAATACCTGTGAAGTATCTTTAAGGGCTGCTATGGAAAACCATGCGGATGTGGTGATGTATCATTATGTCAGGGAGTATGGAAACAAATCTTTGCCAAGGGTGTTGTTCCCAGGGGACAGGGTTTTTGATGAAAATCAAGTTGCCCACCTTTTGCACCGGCGTATGGTGGGAATTGTGGGAGAAGAGTTGGCATACCCGGAAAGGGCGGACTCCTTGTGTCCCAACTGTATGAAATTATACAAAGCAGAGATTATACAGAAAAACAACATAAGATTTTACGATATGTCAAAAATCGGAACGTATGAAGATGGGATATTTAACTTAAATGTCTTTAAATATGTGAAAAAAGCTGTGTATTTGTGCCTGCCACTGTATCATTACAGAAAGACAAATCTTAATTCCATAACCAGCAGACCCAAACACAATCTCAAACAGCAGAGGGCCCATCTGCATCAGTATCTTGAAGAGTATATAGAAAAAAATGATTTAGGGGAGGAGTATAAAAAAGGGCTTAACAATCGTGTTGCTCTGGAGTTGTTGGGTCTTGGTATGAATATTATAGGCAGCAAGGAAAAACCATATAAGGAAATAAAAAAGCTGCTGAAGGAAGAAAAGTATCATCGAGCATTTAAACAGTTGGAGATAAAGTATTTGCCGTTTCACTGGAGAATTTTTTATTGGTGTGCACGAGAGCGGATTTCATTTGGTGTGTATGGGCTGCTTAGATGTATTCGGTGGCTAAACCAAAAAAGAAAGGAATGTAAAAAATGATAAGAGTTTTACAGGTTTTCGGAAAAATGGACAGAGGCGGTGCGGAGAGCATCATAATGGATTTGTACCGCAATATTGACAGGAGCAATGTTCAGTTTGATTTTGTTGTACATACAGACAGAGAGTGTGTTTATGACAAAGAAATCAGGTCTTTGGGCGGAAAGATTTATTCTGTGCCTAGATACAACGGAAAAAATCATTTTGCTTATGTAAAGGCGTGGGAAAAACTTTTCCAGGAACATCCGGAATATAAGATTATTCATGGACATATTCACAGTATTGCTGGTGTGTATTTTAAAGTTGCAAAAAAATATGGTCTTACAACCATATGCCACAGTCATATAGCCGCTGAGCCTGTAAGTTTGATAGGTTTTATAAAGAGGGTATATCAAAGGCCTTTGAGACGTATCTCCAATTGGCTATTTGCCTGCTCAAATCTGGCAGGACGCTGGCTGTATGGAGAACATTGCACAGGTAAGGACAACTATTTTGTTTTGAAAAATGCTATTGATGCCGGAAAATACAGGTATAATGATGATACCCGCAAAAGGATACGCCAGGAATTGAACATTGATGAAAAATTTGTTCTGGGACACGTGGGACGCTTTCATGAAATGAAAAATCATATGTACCTTATAGATATATTTAAGGAATATTATAAAATCAATCCCAACAGCGTACTCTTGTTGGTTGGTGATGGCGGATTAAGAAAAAAGGTGGAAGAAAAGATAGAAGCAGAGGGGCTTAAAGATGCGGTTATAATGACCGGTGTCATAAATAATGTAAATGAACTTTTGCAGGCTATGGACTGTTTTGTGTTCCCGTCGTTGTTTGAAGGACTTCCTGTGGCTGTAATTGAGGTACAGGCAGCAGGGTTAACAGGTGTGATTTCAGATCAAATCACAGAGGAGGTAATTATTACCGATTTGATTGAAAGAATGCCAATCAATATAGAACCAAAGGTATGGGCTGAAAAGATTCAGCAGTATTGCGAAAGCATAAAGGACACAGAAAGAGGAGATTACTATCAGGTGATTGCCGATGCAGGATATGACATAAAAACTACATCTGCGTGGCTTGAGAATTTCTATTTGAATGAATGTAGAAAATAATAGAAGGTGAAAGATGTGATAAACAGCGGATTAGTGTCTGTAATTATTCCCACACACAAGGGTGCGGAAAATATTTGCCGTGCGGTTGATAGTGTCTTGAGTCAGGCCTATGAGTGGGTTGAGGCTATTGTGGTGGATGACAACGGAAAGGACACAACAGAGCAACTGAAGACTCAAGAAGAAATGCGGAAATATAAGGACGATTCAAGGGTAAAATACCTTGTTCACCAGGTAAACAAAAATGGCTCTGCGGCAAGGAATACAGGAATAGGAGCGGCAAATGGTGATTATATCGCCTTTCTTGATGATGACGATGAGTTTTTAGAGGATAATCTGGAAAAACATATAGAGGGACTAAAAGACTTGTCCGATGATTATGGCGCAACCTATTGTGATATGTTGCAAATTCGTCCCGGAATGAAAAATGAAGTAATAGGTTCACATGAAGCAGGGGACATTCTGAAGGATTTTGCCAAACGCAAAGTCGCCATAGGGACCAGCGTTGTTGTATTTAAGCGGGAGGCCATGGTGTATCTCAAAGGATGGGATGAATCATTCAGAAGACATCAGGACTGGGAGTTTATGCTGAGATTTCTGGAGAGATACAAAATAATGCATATAGACAACGTAGGTGTCAGGAGATATATTACAGCAAGGCATAACCCTACAAATCCTGATGTGGTGGCAGAATACAGACTTCACTATATGAATAAGATGAAATATATTTTTGAAAAGCTGGATAAAGATACACGGCAAGAAGTTTATGACGGACATTATTCAGAGGTGGGGAAAGCCTATTTCAAAAGCAGGCGATTGATTCCTTGTCTTAAATGGACGTTTAAAACATCAAGCCCCATACGGTGTTTCTTGGGATATTTTATGAGCGGTGTAAAATATTTAAAGAAGAAGACGAGAAAGCAGACGAAGACAGATTAGGAAGAAAAGGTTTATTGTGGTGCAGATATGGTAGATAAATATTTTAATGAGAGAGACAAAAACAGAATAAGTATTATTTATGCATGGTTGGTTTTTATAGGGTTCATGAACTATATTATAGCTAGTCTTTTTGATATAGGAGGTATGATAACAAGCCTTGTAATCATGGGAATAATGATGGCTTTTTGTTACAAAACAATGATTAAGGTAAGATTTCCGGCAAGGGCACTGGTTTTTGCCCTGATTGTAGTTTTGTATTATATAATCACTCGGCGAGTGGCACATACAACACTTTTTGGAAGGGAATTTCTCTTTTATTTTTGTGCTGTTTCTGTAATGGCAATGTATAAATGTGACACCGAAAAGTTTTTAAGGTACGTTTCCGTATTGTCAATGGTAATACTGTTTTTTTACAGAGATATCTACATAGAAATGAATTCATCGACAAATCAGACTGATATTTCAATGGGACTTTCATATGCTATGCTTCCTATTTTGATGGCACCGATGTTTCACTTCTTTTTCTTCAGAAAACAAAGAAAACAGTTTTTTATGTATATAATATACGCAATTGCTGCGTTTTTGTTGGTGGGACTTTGTCTTAAGGGAAACCGAGGAATTATTTTAAGTGTTGTGGTCACCATGGGCTTGATTTATATAAAGGGGTTAGGCAAAAGGAGCAAATTTCATATCGGCAGAGCGGTATTTATATTGATGTTGGCGTGTTTGTTTATAGCATATTTTTATGATATTGTGAGATTTTTTGAAGGAGTATTTAAAGATTTAGGAATTGAGGCGTTCTTTCTGGAAAAAATATTAGATTTGGAGAGGGCGGGAGATGTGTCCAACGGGCGAATAAATTTATTTGAATATTCGTGGAAGGAATTTTTGAAAAAACCTATTTTGGGACATGGCATAGCTACGGTATATTATAACTCCCGGGGACGGTATATATATGCGCATAACTTTATCTTGCAGTTGTTGTACGATGGAGGAGTGATTCTTACAATTCCGAGCATAGCAATAATCATAGGTGCTTTCCGCTATGCTTTTTCCGGCAAAAATCGAGAAGAATCCGTTTTTACACTCTTTATGATTTGTGTGACATTGCCAAGAGCCTTTTTTACAGGAGACGTGTGGGAAAATACGTTGTTCTGGCTGTTTATTATGCATTCATTAGCCCATCATGTTTCAAAGAGCAAAACAGCACTTGTTAAAGAGGGTATTCAAACTCAAATAGAAGGAGATAAACCGGACAAGGGTGAAAGTATATGACAAGAGACTTTAAAAAAATGATATCGTTGTTGCGGCATTCTGTTTTTGGAACAAAAACGGAATATAAAGAGACGGGCGATATTGAAGCCGTTTTAAAGATTGCGCTTCAACAGGGTGTGTTTCCCTTGGTTTACGGGGCACTTGAAAAAGAGCAGAAACTGGCTCTTGATTCCAAATGGGAGCAGACCTTCTTTCGTGCAATGATGAGAAACGAGCAGAAAATGGTTTCTCTCGGAGGGATAATAAGGAAAATAGAGGAAGCAAATATTCCGTATTGCATATTAAAGGGTTGCACAATTGCCACAGATTATTATCTTTCGGAGTGCAGACTTTCAGGGGATATAGACCTTTATATAATGCCAGAGTTTGAACAGAAAACGGCTGAATTGTTGAAATCTTTGGGTTTTGAGGTTGAGCCCAGACCGGAGGGGAAGCAGGATTTTAAAGCAAGCAATCCGGCATCTGGTCTTATTGAAGTTCATGTTCAGCTGTATCATGAGGATTTCAGCAGAGTGGTTTTGAAGGACAAATTTGGGGTAACAGAGAACTTTTCGGAAGTTAAGATAAGTGAAAATTTGACAGTAAAAGCCCTTGGACCCAACGACATGCTGGATTTTCTTACTACCCATTTTATAAAACATTTCGTACGGGAAGGAAGCGGAATTCGCCAGATTACAGATTTGCTTGCCTTTGTAAACAAGCACAAGGACAGCATTGATTTTGAAAAGTACTTTGCACGTCTGGAAGAGATTAATTTCAAAAAACTCATTCTCAATGTTTTTGGCATAGGCGTAGAGTTTTTTGGATTAGAGTTTAAGGAGTTCTCTACTGAAATGATTGATGAGATAATGGATGACGTGGAGGCGGGAGAAAACTTTGGATTTGGCGAGGCAGAAAGAGACGGGTTTTATGAGCAGTTTTTGAAAAACCGTGCCCAACAAAGACCGGAAGAGGCAAAGAAACTTGTGAAAAACAAAAGGAAAGCTATTGTTAAATCTGTTTTTTTACCGTCAAGCCGACAACTAATAAACAAGGGGTACTGTTATCTTGCAAGAACAAAAATACTTTATCCCGTTGCGTACATTCACAGACTTTGGGATGTTGCTGTTGCAATTATCCTGAAAAAACGCAACATAAAAAGGGGTATGGGTTATGCACAAAAAACAAACCCGGTGTTAGATGCGAGAATGGAAATGATGAAGAAACTGGACATTGTATAATAAAAAGATGGATGCTGTGAAAACATGTGAAAGGTGAAAGTATACGGGAGAGCCATGAGAATTAAAAGTGTTTTTAAAAATGAATATGCTATGGGAATTATAGTCAATGTATTCAGTATACTGATAGGACTTCTTTATTCTTCTATGATTGCTAGATATCTTGGTGCAGAAATCAAAGGTGAAACGGCATATATTTCTAGTGTAGTGGGGATTGCATGCATTGTTCTTTCCTTTGGATTGCATCAGGTTTATGCATATTACCGTAAGACAGAGGGTGATGTCAGAGGCAAGTATATGAACAATATATATGCGATTTTTGCGGCATATGCAATGATAACGGGGATTCTTTGTATAATATTCCGTGACAATATTATTTTGTGTTCCATAATTATATTATCGGTTATGGCGGCATATCTGAGGGTTGCCGGATATGTGTATCTGGTGGAAAATTCGGTAAAAAGAAACGTCCTTATGCTGGTTGTTCATATTCTTCAGGTTGGGTTTGTAGGGGTGTTGATGCTTTTTACAAAGGCCAATCTCTTTTGGGGTGTAATGAACCTGGTATTTCTTGATGGGGTTCTTTCTATTATTTATACTGTGAAGTTGGGTATAAGAATAAATTTCAAAAGCATTGATATAAGGTTTATCGGTAAGATTTTTGGATTGGGATTTGTGCCCATGGTTACAGTTTTAGCGTCTTCCTTAAATTACAAAGTAGATATTCTTATGATGAGAGCTTTTCCCAATGTAACTTTAGGACAGATAGGAGTATACTCCATCGGGGTTCTGCTTGCAGATAAGGTTTTGTTGATACCGGATGCCTTGCAGAGCATTTTACTTTCAAAACTGGCGAAGGGAAGATCTGCAGAGGAGGTTGCACGGGTTATGCGGATGTGTTTCCCCACATGTTTTATAATGTTTGCGGGGATTGTGCTTTTAGGCCAGCCTTTTATTAATTTTGTTTACGGTTCACAGTATGAGAATGCATATGGAATCACTATAATAATAATGTTTGGGGTATGCGTTATGATGTTCTATAAGATGGTGGAAATTTATAACATAGTAAACCACAGACAGCATTTTACACTAATGGTTCTTATTACATCAACGATTTTGAATGTTATACTTAATCGGTTTTTTATACCAAGGTATGGAACAACAGGGGCAGCAATTTCCACGGTTATATCATATATCTATAGTGCGGTAGTTTGTCTGACCAGTTTTTCAATGAAAACAAGCATAAGGATAAGAGATATGGTTTTTCTGAAACGTGAGGACATAAAGGCGGCAATGGCGTTGTTTGGCAAGAAAAAGAGCCAATAAATATATCAATATGAATATAATAAAACCCGTCAAAGGATAACTTTGACGGGTTTAATTTTTGTGCGTATCTTTTAATTCAGCTTATCATCAAGCAGGCAAAAGCGTTTATAACATTCGGTGTAGTCTGTGCCTTGGGGTTCATATATTTTCTTTGGTTCAACAGCCATTTCGCAGGCGGCTTCCACACTTTCAAAAATGCCTGTTGCGGTGCCTGCAAGGATTGCGGAACCAAGACATGCGGTTTCGTCGTTTTTGAGAGTTACAATTCGTTTGCCGGTCATATCCGCCTTAATCTGATTCCACAGCGGGCTGGAAGCCCCGCCGCCCATAGTGCGGATTTCATTGCAGTCCAGGCCCAGGTAGTCGAGATTGCTCTTCAGCATACATGAAACGGCTTCCAAAATGCTCCGTACAGCATGACCTCTGCCGTGTTCCATGGTAAGTCCATAAAAAACACCTCTGGCATCTGGGTTATATTTGGGCATTGTAGAGCCACAAAGATAGGGCAGGAAAGTAAGTCCGTTTGAGCCGGGCTCTACATTTTCAGCCAGTTCATCAAGTTGGCGAAAACTGAAATCTTCGCAAAAGTTATTTTTGAACCATTTAAGAGCAATTCCTGCAGTGGGTGTCCATGACAACAGACAGTATTTTCCGTCAAAGTTCACATGACATGGTATTTTTGAATCGGGGGTATATGCCGGGATGTCCTCTGCCGGAACAAATATAACCATGGTTGTACCTGTCATTTCGCTGACAATGCCTTTTTTCACAATGCCGGCACCGATTGCACCGGCAATCTGGTCAATTGCACCGGTTACAACGGTTATACCTTTGTATTCGCCGACAATTTTGCCGCTGGGGAGAACTTCGGGGAATACATCAGGCGAAATACCGATGAAATCCAGCATATCAGCCCACCATTTCCCTGAACGGATGTCAAAGTATATGGTCGATGACTGGAGGGTTTGCTCGGTCACAAAGTTGCCGGTGAGTCTGTAAAGAAGATAGTCCTCAAGAAGAAAAACTTTTTCAATCTTTTTGAATAATTGGGGTTCATTCCTGCGGAGCCAAAGCAATTTGCTCGCCGGCCATGTGGCGGTGATTTCTGGCTGTCCTGTAACTTCATATACGGTCTTCTCGCCAAAATGTTCTTTAATCAGGTCGGCTTCCTGGGTGGCACGGTTGTCAAGCCACACTATGGCTTTCCGGAGGGGAGTCCCCTCTTTGTCTGCCACAATTATCGTTTCGCATTGGGTGTCAATGCTCATAGCAGAAATGGGATATTCAGCCGAAAGTTCGGAAAGTGCCTCAGAAAACAGGTCCCAGTACTTCTCGGCAGAGAATTCCACATAATCGTCCTTAACCTCCAGGGTATAGTCTTTAGTGACAGCTTTCATACATTCTGCCTTTTCGTTGAACACCGCGGCCTTAAGAGAAGTTGTTCCGATGTCTACACCCAGCAAATATTTCACAAGAAGTTCCTCTTTTCTCTTTTATTCTTTAACAGTTATAATTTTTCTTATTTTTTTCTTCAAGACAATTAAATTATCATTTATGCAGGAGCTATCGTCGGTAATGAGATAGTCGGTGCTTGATATATCCGAAATATTGACAAAGGCTGTTCTGCCGATTTTTGATGAGTCTGCTGTGATGATTTTTGTGGCAGATTGTGCCAGCATCAAGCGGTCAAGCTCAGCCTCACGGTCATAGTAAGTGGTGAATCCGGCTGTGGGTGAGACTCCGTCAACAGACAAAAATAATTTGTCTGCGTGATAGTTTTTAAGTTGAGCCGCCGCATCATCACCGTAGATAAACTGATATTTTGGGTTTACAAACCCGCCCAGAAGTACCACGTTGAAGTTGGGATTGCCGCCTGCTTCAAGGGCGATAGAGATGGAGTTTGTCACAATATTGAGCTGTAACTGCGGAGGGATTGCCCTGAAAACAGTTAAAGTTGTTGTGCCTGAGTTGAACATAACCGTATCGTGGGGTTTTATCATTTCAACTGCGCGTTTTGCGATGAGCTGTTTGGCCTTCAGGTTTGTGCCCAGTCTTTGCTGCAAATCCATGTCACAATAAGTTTTGTAGGAGTTGATTGCACCGCCGTGAACACGAAAAAGCAGTCCCTTTTCCTCCAGGTCTGCAAGGTCTGAACGTATGGTGATGCTTGAAATATTGAAATCACGGCTCAGGTCAGAAACCTTGACTTGGCCTTGTTCACTCAATATTTCTAAAATTTTCTCTTTTCTTTCGTTTATATCCATAATACTTTCTTTCTGGGGCAAGGAAATAAATTGTTTTAAAAGCCCTATTCATATTGTATTTCGGTATTTGAGATTTGTCAAGGGTATTTTTGTGATAAAAAAACAAAAGAAAAAAACAATTCAATTTATATTTCGAAAAGCTTTTGTTCTGCTTACTTATTACCTTTTTTTAGTTATCTATTTTTTTTCGTTTTATTAACTAAATAATTATAAATTTCTTGACAAAGGGGCGTGGGTAGTGTATAATTGTGAAAACAGAAAACTGTTTTTACAATGGTTCCAGACCATTGGGAAGGCAAAGAGACATGCGAGATTTTTTGAATGAAAGCGAGTGAATCCGTATGAAAGCAATTATAAATGCAACATTGGTCATGACAGACCATTATATCCCTGATGCCACTTTGGTTATTGAGGGTGACAGAATAAAGGATTTTGGCAGGAAATTGCCGGTGCCGGAGGGTGCTGAGGTTATAGATGCCAAGGGTATGTTTGTAGGTCCCGGGCTTATTGATATACATACGCATGCAGACGGCGATACATATTTCCATGATGACCCGGTCAAGTGTTCAAGGACCCTGTTGGACCATGGTGTTACTTCGGTTTTGCCTGCACTTTTTTATAGCATGAACAAGCAGGAGCATCTGGATGCTATCAAAAAGTATAAGGATGCAATAGCGGCAGGTGAATGCCAGAATATTATCGGTGTGTATATGGAGGGTCCCTATCTCAACCCGGATTTTGGCTGCGACAAAGAGAAGAATGTCTGGAAGGATGCCATTGTGGAAAAGGACTATGCCGAGGTTGTTGAGGCAGCCAAGGACTTTGCCAAGGTATGGTGTGTGGCACCTGAAAGAGAGGGAATCCTTGATTTTGTAAAATATGTAAAAAGAGAAATTCCCGAAATTGTTTTTTCGGTTGCACACTCAGAGGCAACACCAGAACAGGTTGAAGCCCTTATGCCTTATGGGCTGAAGCTTGGAACCCATCACACCAACGCAACAGGAACTTTGGAAAATTATCCTGAGGTCCGTGGCGTATGCGTTGATGAAACCGTGAATTATAATGACGGAATCTATGCAGAGCTTATCTGCGACTCTATGGGCGTACATGTACACCCATATATGATAAGACTGGTGAAAAAAATAAAAGGTCAGGACAAAATAATCCTTATAGCGGACTCTTTTGTTGCTGACGGACCGCCACTACCTGGGCTTGAAGAGGCCTTTGATATCAACTTTGACTGGGGCGGTGATATTGCCGGTTCAAAACTGACACTTGACATCGCCTGCCATAATATGATGGTGCATACCGGCGGTTCGGTATGCGATGTATTCAAATATGCATCGCTTAACCCGTCACGCCTTTTGAATATGCCGGAGATAGGCAGAATCAAAAAAGGCAATCTTGCGAACTTAATCATTGTTGACCAATGGGTTAATGTTAAAAATACTATATTAAAAGGAGAAATTGTAAAATGAACAATTTTATTACTGACCCAGCAACCAAATTCGATTTTCAGCCACATGAATTTGTTCCTTTTAAGGACAAGAAGGTTTGCGACTATGTTCGCAGCCTCAGCGGCAAGGATCTTGAAAAGAGAGAAGACTGGTGGCATCCGGAATTTAACGTAAAAGTTATGATGAACCCCCATCCAGTTCTCATCGCAACACTTTTTGAGCGCCTCAAAGCTGCATCAGAAGCAGGCAAGAGCTTTACAATGATTCTCGGCAATCCTGAACCTGATACTTACATTCCCCTTGCACAGCTCATCAACTATTTTGGCGTTGATTGTAGCAAGGTTCACCTTGTAGCAGAGGATGAATGGGCAGATGAATCAGGTAACATCGCTCCTATTACATACGAAGCAGGCTTTGCTCATTCTATGATCAAGTATCTCTACTACCAGATCGATGAAAAGCTCCGTATGCCTATGGAAAACGTTCATTTCCCCACAAACGCAAACATCAAGGATTATTCTAAGATAATCGACGACATCACTGAGGGAACAGGTGCTGATATTGCATCTACTTCTCCCGGTTGGGCAGGCCATATGGCATTCGTTGATCCTATTCCTGAATTCATCGGCAGCGGTGACATCGAAGAATGGCTCAACCAGCCCGCACAGATCGTTAAACTCCATCCTATGACCATTATGCAGAACTCTCTCAACGGTACATTCGGTCAGTCCGGTGATATCGCTAATGTTCCTCCTTGTGCAGCAACCATCGGTCCTCTCGATGTAATGCGCGCAAAGGAAAGAATTGAAGTTCATGCACTTGCAACCTGCGGCACTTTCTCATCATGGCAGAGAATGACAAGCCGTCTTTGTACACATGGTCCTATCACACCTTATCTCCCAAGCTCCATGCTCCAGACAAAGAAGACTCAGGTTTATATAAGCGAAGAACTTGCAGCTCCATTTGAGTGCTGGGAAAAAGTTGGATATTAAGATTTCGCAAGAAACCTTTTGTCAAAAACGCAAGGACAGACGCCACAACATTTGTTGCGGCGTCTGTCTCTTTTTAAAATATGTTGCAACGGGGCAAGGTTTATGATAAAATAAAAAAGTAAACAAAAGTGATAACGGAGCGGTGAGACTATGCTGTGGGAAAGCCTGAGAGAAGAAGAATTTAAAAAGGCTATAGCGGATTCAAAAGGGGTTTGCGTGGTACCGATTGGTTGTCTGGAAAAACACGGACAGCACTTACCTGTTGGTACAGATGTGATTCATATAACCGAGATTGCAAGGCGTGCAGCCGAGGAAGAGCCGGTGTGTGTGTTCCCCACCATGTATTTTGGTGAAAAAACTGGGTCTGGGGAATTTGCCGGCACGGTTATATTCAGTCCTGAACTGAGACTGCAAATTCTCAAGGAAACTTGTCAGGAGATTTGCCGCAACGGTTTTAAAAAAATTCTGCTTTACAACGGACATGGCGGCAATCAGTCCATGATTTCATATTTTTGCCGGAGTGTTCTGTATGAAAAATGTGAATATTCGGTATTTGACTATTCTCTGGGCTCTGACTTTGCTACCCCTAAAAAAATTCTCAATGAGGGGTTTAAATATCTTACGACAGAGGACAGAAAAATTCTGCAAAGCTATATTGACGAAAAGAAGAGATTTGGGCATGCGGACTTTATTGAAACCGGATGGGTGTATGGGGTTCGTCCGGAGGCGGTGCGCCTTGACAAGGCCTATCAGGAAAGCAACCAGTCCACACATCGTTTTGACGAATTTTCAAACCTCAGGATTAATACACCTTTTGCCTGGATGGCAAACTTCCCCAATTCATATGAGGGTGATATGCACGACGGAATGAACGAAAGAATTGCAAGGGCAATGGTTGAATATTCAGTTAAAAAGCTGGCGGGAGTTCTTAGATTCCTTAAGGAGGAAACTGTTTCTGAGGAATATAGGAGAGAATGGCTGGAAAAACAGAAACCTCATGAATAAAAAGAGGAATAATATGAACAATGCTCAAATATAATTAATAAAGGGTGATGAAACATGAAAGACAGCATTAAAAATCTTAGATTAACAAACTTTTTGGTTTTGACAATCGCTGGTTTTGTCAATGCTTTTGGCGTTACGGTTTTTCTGGCACCGGTAAGGCTTTATGACAGCGGGGTTTCAGGAACGTCAATGCTGCTTTCGCAGATAACGCCTGAGTATCTGACCCTTTCAATTTTTCTTATTCTTCTTAATGTGCCATTGTTTTTATTTGGGTTCAAGAAGCAAGGGCTGTCCTTTACGGTTTATTCACTATATACAGTTTTGATGTACTCTTTGGGTGCATGGCTGATAACCGACGTTTTGCCTATTGATGTGAGTATGGCATCTCCTCTTGCAGGGGACGATTTGTTGTTGTGTGCCATATTTGGAGGGTTGATTTCGGGTGTGGGCAGCGGTCTTACCATTCGCTATGGCGGAGCCATTGATGGTGTGGAAGTTATGGCGGTTGTATTTTCAAAAAGACTTGATGTAACGGTAGGAACCTTTGTCATGGTTTATAATGTTTTGTTATATGTGGTTTCAGGATTTGTTACGGATAGCTGGATACTGCCTCTCTATTCAATTGTGACCTATGCCGCAGGACTCAAAACCATTGACTTTATAGTGGAGGGTCTTGATCGTTCAAAGGCGGTAATGATTATTACCGAAAAGCCCAAGGAAATCAGCAGGACACTAAGTGTGGTTTTTGAAAGTGGAACCACCAATATTCCTGCCAAGGGCGGATATTCGGATTCTGACAAAGCGGTGATTTATTTTGTTGTAAACCGTTTTCAAATTGCAAAAATGCGGGAAATTGTTCATGAGATTGATCCCAAAGCGTTTATGACAATTACCGAGGTTGCAGATGTGTTCAAGAGCCTGCATTAATACGAAAGCGAGAGTTATCCCCAAAACCCCTGGAGGTTTTGGGGATATTTTTGAACAATATTCAAAAAACAGTTGATTTGTTGACTAACATGTGCTAGAATAATATCAAGAACATAGGAAAATGGAGGAATAATTGTGGGAAGAAAAGCTGTGCTTGAGGGCGGAACCAGAGATGAGATTTTGAAGGCTGCCCTTAATTTGTTTTTTGAAAAGGGTTTTGACGGAGTAACGGTCAGGACAATCCAAAGGGAAGTAGGCTGTGAGGTTGGACTCTTTTATTATTACTTCAAATCCAAGGACGAGGTTTTTGATATTGTTATAAAACGGTTTATAGAGGGATATCGCAGCGGATTTGAGGAAATACTGGATAATGACGCACAGACACCCGAGACTCTTCTTGATGATATCTTTGGTTTTATAAAGGAATATGCAACAGAACTTAATGGCAAATATGGTGAGAATTTGCACTGGTCTGTGCGTGGAGCCGTTATTGACCAATTTTTGGAACTGGCAAAGGAATATACAGAAAAGGCACTTGAAATCATGATTGAGCAAGGAATGCAAAGACCTGAAACCGAATTGGATAATCTGGCGGGAGTTCTGTGTTTTGGTATTGGAAGATTGATTTTTGATATGGATGCCGGAGGGTACAGAAAATCGAGGGAGGACATACGAACACTTGCTGAATCCCTTTTGGGCGGAGCTGTTGACGAGCTTTTTGCAAAGGGTCGTGAAGCAAGACGCCGTCGGGATATATCTGTGGAATTGCTTTAATTTGAACAATGATGAAGAAAGGTTGATAAGATATGCGGGATTTTACGTATTATGCACCTACCAAAGTTTATTTTGGCAAAGATAAGCAGAAAATGGTGGGAGAAATCATAAAGGAGTACGGATACAAAAAAATAATGCTCCAGTATGGCAAGGAGAGTATAAAAAAGACCGGTCTGTATGATGAAGTGATAGAGTCTTTATCACAAAACGGTATAGAGGTTGTGGAAATGGGAGGCGTGGAGCCAAATCCCAAACTGGAGTTTGTGCAAGAGGCAATAAAGGTTGCCAGAGAGACAGGCGTTGAGATGATTCTGGCGGTTGGCGGAGGCTCTGTTATTGATTCGTCAAAGTATACTGCTGCAGGAGTTATGTATGATGGGGACGTATGGGATTTTCCTATGCGAAAAGCCGTGGCGGAAAAGGCGCTCCCTGTAGGTTGTATTCTCACCATTGCGGCGGCTGGCAGTGAAATGAGCAGTTCGGCGGTTATTTCAAATACAGAGCTTAATATGAAAAGGGGTTTTGGCAGCGAGGCGAACAGATGCAAATTCACCATATGTAATCCCGAGCTGACCTATACAGTCAGCAAATACCAGACCGCCTGCGGCATAGTGGATATAATGGCACATACTATGGAAAGGTATTTTACTGTGTGTGAGGATACCCCACTTACAGACAGAATTGCAGAAAGTATTTTGAAATCTGTGATTGAAGCGGGAAAAATCCTTATGGAAAAACCCGATGATTATGACGCCAGGGCTACCATGATGTGGGCATCCAGCTTGTCCCACAATGACCTTACGGGCTGTGGCAGAGAAAATGCTCTTGCGGTGCATCAGCTTGAGCATGCACTCAGCGGTGAATATGATGAGATTGCCCACGGGGCAGGGTTGGCAGTGCTTTTTCCTGCTTGGGGCAAATATATATACAAGCACAACATCTCACGCTTTGCACAGTTTGCTCGGCGTGTATGGGACGTTGAGGAAAAGGATGATGAATTGGCGGCACGGTTGGGGATAGGCAGAATGGAGGAGTTCTTCGCATTGATTGAAATGCCTTCAAGATTGAAAGATTTTGGTCTTGATGCAGTATGCATTGACCGACTTGCGGAGCTTTGCACCTTTGGCAAGACAAGGACTGTCAAGAGTTATGTTGAACTTGATTATGACAGGATAAAAGAAATTTTTAAGATTTGCTTGTAAAATTGCATAAAAAAAGGATATGGCTGTGAATAGTGCCATATCCTTTTTTGCTGTAAAAATATCGCTAAATAAGAGAAACTAGGGTTTTGATGCATTTTTCGCAAATAAGTTTTTTCTTATACATAACGGTGTTGTGAACTTCTTTGCAAAAAATGCAGGAGGGCTCATATTTGCCCAGGATGATTTTTGTATCTTCAACAAAAATTTCAAGAGCGTCCTTGGGTTCAATGCCCAGTTTTTTGCAGAGCTCCTTGGGGATAACAATTCTGTCAAGATTGTCAACATGTCTTACAATGCCTGTGCTTTTTGAGGGCTTTGCTGCGTTCTTGATTTCGTGCTTTTCAAGAATAATGTTGTTTCCATCCACAAAGATTTCCAGGGCACCCTTAGGCTCAATGCCAAGAGTCTTGCACAATTCTTTGGGGATAACGATTCTGTCAAGATTGTCAACATGTCTTACAATGCCTGTGGATTTCATTTCTGACCTCTCCTTTTCTGGTTTTACCTCTGTTTTTATTTATATTACCATATTTGTAAAATAAAGTCAATAGTTATACTAAAAAATTTTTATTTAGGAGTTGTTGTCGAAGAACGCTGGCGTATTTTGGGGACATAGGAATGTCGGCTTTTGGATGGCATCAATGGTTATTATCACCGCACAGTTTTATAAAAACAAAAAACCCCCGGAAATTATTCCGGGGATTTTGCCTTTTTCTTATGTTTTTTTAAAGAATTATTCTTCAGAGAACATATCCTTGCCTACGCCGCAGAGTGGACATTCAAAGTCATCAGGAAGGTCCTCAAACTTTGTACCGGGCTGGATTCCCATATCAGGAGCACCCAATTCCTCGTCATAAACCCATCCGCAAGCATCGCATACATATTTTTTCATAATAAAGCCTCCTTTTTATATATTATTTCCATATTTTTTTAAACAATCAGTTTTTGCACAGTTCTTTTGCCAGAGCCTTAATTTGTGCAGAGTTTTCTTCGTTGGGAGCAGAGAGAATTTTGACAGCCGCATCCGTGTATGTCAGGTTTTTGCAGCCTTGAAGCAGGTCTTTCATAACCTTGGTGGCATTCGGTGCCCAGCTGCCGTTCTCTATAAATCCAATGGTTCTGTTCTGGAAGTTGCGCTCAGCGAGATGATGTATGAATTCACGCATAAAAGGAAAGATGTCTGCGTTATATGTGGTGGTTGCAAGAACAATTTTTCCGTAGCGGAATGCATCTTCCACAGCCTCCGCCATGTCGCATCGTGCAAGGTCATTGACAACTACCTTGGGGCAACCGTGTTTCTTTAATTCCTCGGCAAGCTCCAAAACTGCCTTTTTAGTATTGCCGTAGACCGAAGTATAGGCGATTACAATGCCGTCAGATTCAACTCCGTAGCTGGACCATGTATTGTATAAATCCAGATAATAGCCAAGATTTTCACTAAGGACAGGACCATGTAAAGGACAAATGGTCTGTATGTCCAGGTTGGCAGCTTTTTTGAGAAGAGCCTGAACCTGAGTGCCGTATTTGCCGACAATACCGATATAATAACGTCTTGCCTCGCATGCCCAGTCTTCGCCTGCGTCAAGGGCACCAAATTTGCCGAAGGCATCAGCGGAAAAAAGAACCTTGTCAAAGCTGTCATAGGTAACAATAACCTCGGGCCAGTGCACCATAGGAGCGGTGACAAAGGTCAGATTGTGTTTACCTAAAGACAGGGTGTCGCCCTCGCCAACAACAATCTGTCTGTCAGCAAAATCTGTGCCGAAAAAGTTTTTCATCATTGCAAAGGCTTTTGATGATGCAACAATTTTTGCGTTGGGATAGGCGTCTGCAAAGTGTTTAATGCTTGCCGAATGGTCAGGCTCCATATGCTGAACTATCAGGAAGTCAGGCGTTCTGTCCCCCAACTCAATGCCGATGTTGCGAAGCCAGCCGTCGGTAAAGTTTATATCAACAGAATCCATAATAGCAATCTTTTCGTCAATGATTGCATAGGAATTGTACGACATTCCGTTGGGGACAACATACTGTCCCTCAAACAGGTCAATCTTGTGGTCGTTGACCCCTATATATTTGATGCTGTCTGTTATGTTCATAAGCTATTTCCTCCTTGTAAACCTCTTTTGATTGTAGCACAGAATCCATGAATATTCAACAACTTTTTGCCTTATTCCTTTTGAAATATTTTAACAATTTATATCCGGCAAAAGTTTGATTGCATCAAACAAGTCATAGATGTGAGACGATTTTTTCACAGCTTTAAGAATTTTTTTCTCATCTGGGAAGTTCCACATTATGTACATCCAGATTTCTTTCAGCTTGTGGAGGGTGTATACCTCGGAACCAAGGACTGGAAGATACTGTTCTGCCAGAACTTTTGTAAAGTCAATGAGTTCGGATGTTTCCAGCCTTCTTCCGCCACGGATTTCTCTGAAAAGGGCGGGATTGGCAACAGCCCCTCTGCCAATCATTATTCCCTCTGCGTCAGGAAAATCTTCGGCTATCCGTTGAAAATCCTTTGCAGAAAAAATATTACCGTTGTAGCAAACTTTGTTCTCTGAAGAGTTGTATGCTTTGGCAAAAACCTCCATATCAGGCTCGCCGTTATAGAAATCTGCCCTTGCTCTTGGGTGTATAATAAGAGTTGACAATGGATACTTATTATAGACAGGAATAATGGATTCAAGTTCGGTACCAGAGGAAAAACCGCTCCTTGTTTTTATGGAAATTTCCAATTTGCTGTGGGTGAAAACCTGACAGAGAAAATTATCCAATGCCTCTGTATCACGCAAAAACCCAGAACCCCGGTTTTTCTTGACTACAGTTCCTGAGGGACAGCCAAGGTTGATGTTTACGGAGTTATAACCCAAGGTTCTGATTTTTTCTTCAAATTTGAGAAAAGAATCACTGCGGTTTGTCAGAACCTGAACAGTGAGATTTATATCCCGATTTACATCGGGTACAATGTCCCGCAGAGATTTGATGCTGATTCGCTCGTTATCACTGGGGGTGATAAAGGGTGCAAAGTATGAGTCACAGCCCCCAAACATCCGGGCATGGGTGTTTCGGTATATATGTGTGGTTATCCCCTCGAGGGGTGCAAAGTATAGGTTCATTTGTATGGTCTCCATTTATGATAATATGTAGATTTTATCACATACAAAAACCCTTGTCAATCGTATCCGCAGGGATATGAAAAAGGCTTGCCCCAGGGCAAGCCTTTAAATGTTTTAAAGAATTGAGAAGTTAATTACAACTGCTGCAAATACAATGGAAACCATTGAAAGAAGTTTGATGAGAATGTTGATTGCCGGGCCGGAAGTATCCTTGAAGGGGTCACCAACCGTATCGCCAACCACCGCTGCTTTGTGGTTTTCTGAGCCTTTGCCGCCGTAAACACCGCTTTCAATATATTTCTTTGCATTATCCCATGCACCACCGGAGTTTGACATAAATATTGCCATCAAAAATCCGGATGCGGTTGCACCTGCAAGCATACCCACAACACCGGTACATCCAAGAATAAGACCCACAATAATGGGAACGGCAACTGCAACAATGGTTGGAAGAACCATTTCGCGAAGACTTGCTTTTGTGCAAAGGTCAACACAGCTTTCGTAATCAGCATCAGCCTCACCTTGCATGAGACCAGTGATTTCTTTAAACTGGCGGCGAACTTCTTTAACAACACTTTGTGCTGCACGGCCAACCGAGTTCATGGTGATTGCGGCGAACACAAAGGGCAGACATGCACCCACAAACAACCCGATAAGAACAGCTGGGTTTGTGATGTTGAGGTTTGCAATCTTTGCTGCACCGCCTTCGATGCTGTTTACTTTGTCTATGTATGATGCCATAAGTGCCAACGCTGTAAGTGCAGCAGAACCGATGGCAAAACCTTTGCCTGTTGCTGCGGTGGTGTTGCCCAAAGAGTCAAGGGCATCGGTGCGTTCTCTTACAGATTTGTCAAGACCTGCCATTTGAGCAATTCCCCCTGCGTTGTCAGCAACGGGACCATATGCATCTGTTGCCAATGTGATGCCCAGGGTTGAAAGCATACCAACTGCAGCAAGGGCTATACCATAAAGACCCATTGATGCATCGGCTGCGCCGCCTGAAACATAGTATGCAACAAGAACGCAGATTGCAACAATAATAATTGGCAAAAGTGTAGAAAGCATACCTACTGACAAACCGCCAATGATAATGGTTGCAGTACCTGTCTCTGAGGTTGCAGCCAGATTCTTGGTGGGTTTGTAGCTGTCGGATGTGAAGTATTCCGTTGCTTGACCGATAAACACGCCGGATATAAGTCCTGCAAGGATTGCAAAGTATATCATCCAGTTTTCTTTTCCCAAAACAAAGAAAACAAGGGGCAGCGAAATAATACCGATAATAATTGCAGAGAAGTTTGTTCCTCGGGAAAGCGCACCAAGGAGCTCTTTCTGGGTGGCACCCTCTTTGGTTCTTACAAGGAATGTTCCGAAAATTGAACAGATAACACCCAGTGCCGCCAAAAGCATAGGCAGAGCCATTGCTTCAAGACTGTGAAAAGCTGCAACGCCCAAAGCACTTGCAGAAATAATTGAACCAACATAGGATTCATAGAGGTCAGCACCCATGCCTGCAACGTCGCCTACGTTGTCGCCAACGTTATCAGCGATAACAGCGGGGTTTCTGGGGTCGTCCTCAGGAATTCCTGCCTCTACCTTGCCCACAAGGTCAGCACCAACGTCAGCGGCTTTGGTGAAGATACCGCCGCCAACACGGGCAAAAAGAGCCATAGATGATGCACCCATACCAAAGGTCAGCATGGCACTGGTTATTGCCTCGTTGGAAAGATGGAACACAAATTTCAAAAGGAAGAACCATACTGAAATATCAAGAAGACCAAGACCTACAACCGTAAAGCCCATAACACTTCCTGCAGAAAATGCAACGCGAAGACCTTTGTTGAGACCCTCCTGACAAGCATTAGCTGTTCTTGAGTTTGAAAGGGTGGCAATTTTCATGCCGATAAAGCCGGAGAGAGCGGAGAAAAATCCACCTGTAATAAAAGCAAAGGGAACAAAAGGGGTAAGAAGTCCAAATGCTGCCATTATACCAAGAATAACAAACATAACGCCAAAGAAGATAAGAACAACCTTATACTGTCTCTTGAGGTAGGCGTTTGCTCCTTTTCTGATTGACTGGGAAATTTTCTTCATCAAATCTGTACCTTCAGAAAATTTAACCACTTTCAGTGCGGTTGCAAGAGCAAAAAGCAATGCCAGAACTGCACCCAAAGCGGTCAGAGTGATTAATAATTTGTCCATTTTAGATTCATCCTCCTGAAAAAAGTTACATTCAGACTACACCAGAGTGCGGCCTGAATGTACTTACAATAAATATAATTTATAATTTTATCACAAGAATGAGCAGAAAACAACCACTTATTTATATTTTTAATAACATTTGTCAAAATTGTTACATTTTTAACAAAAATATTGTCATTTGTGTTGAAAAAATACCACAATCCAACATGGATTGTGGCGAAAAAGATATAATTACAGCTGGTCAATTTCCTTTTTTATTTCATCAAGGGCAACTTTTCTGCCGCCTTCTTCCCGGCTGCGGATACCTGCAATTATGATTTCCATAAGCTCGATGGTTTCCTCAAAAGGATAGGGGCGAATGCCTGTCTCCATATATTTGACAAATTCCTCAAGTTGTTTTTTGAAACAGTAGTAGCTGTCTTTGCTTGGAACACAAACGCTGTCCTTTGTGCCCACAATTTTGAGTTCTGACCCTGCCATGTCATAAACAACGGCAAGATTTACGTCGATACCCTTTGAGTGGGTAAGGTGAACAATATTATTGTTTATGCCGCCGGTATTCTGGACCGAAAGGTAACCGGGCCCGGTTATACAGAAAACAGGCTCAAGTGCGTGAATACCATATCTCTCCCAGCTCTTGTTCATGGTCATGTTGATGTATCTGAGGTCGCCCATTTCTGTGCATCTTCTCATGTAAGGCTCATATTCCTTGACATATCTGAGAGAGCTTGAAGACATAATCATGTGCCCTTCTTTGACCCATTTGCAAAATGTTTTAAGGTCGTCGATGTTGTCTGCCAGGGGCTTGTCAACAAAAACGGGCAGACCTGCTTCTACAAAAGGTTTTGCACGCCATACATGTTCCCAACCCTTGTCTGTGCCGATTATTACTGCGTCAACTTGACCGATAACATCTTCGGGTTTTTCAACGATGTTGGGTATTTTTGATGCGATGGCAACTTTTTTAGCATCTTCCGGAGTGTCTGTCCAGATGTGGGTTATTTTTGCACCACGGATACCGAAATTCTCTTCGGGTTCCTTTTCGAGATAACGGGGGATTACGGGATAGCCGCAATTCTCCATGGCTTCTTTGTTATAGCCGTTGAACATTGCGCTCCAGGAATAGGGATGTCCGTTTGCTTCTACCATGCCAAGCATAGCGATTTTAAATTCTTTCATATGAATATATCCTCATTGACGATTAAAGGGTAATTTGTTTTTTTCATTGTACCATCTTGCTTTCTCGAAGTAAACCAATAAAACCGCCGTAAGTTGCGCATAAAACGTCTGCTTTGTTGGTTTATGCTACTTGTTTTTTAAAAAAATGTGGTATATAATTCAAGGGTAGAGGATGATAAAGGGGTGATTTTTTTGAAATCCAGACAAATCAAAGAATTCCATACTGATTTTGAAGTGGAAAATATGCGAATCAATATTTCCCTTCAGGGCGGTTTTTTTGGTTTGACGGGTCAGTCAAATCTTCATCGTCACAATGGTTTCGAAGTCCATGTTGCACATGAAGGCTCATCACTGCTTAAGACTGAGGTGGAAACTTTTCCAATGTCAAAAGCGGACGGATATATTATCCCACCAAATACCTTTCATAGAATTGTTCTGGAAGAAGGGCAATCGGTAAGAACCACCTTTTGTTTCTCGTTTGAAAAATTAAACAAACCCTCAGAGCATGACGTTTATAGTATTTTTCATGATATATTTTATTCTATTGAAGGAATAGAAAAAATAAATAATACCGAAAACCTGATTCCTATTCTGAAACAAATGTTGTCAGAGTTTTATTCGGAGGGGATTTTTGCCAAATTGAGGCTCAACCGGTACTTTGCCATATTGATGTTGAATATTGCAGAGGGTCTCTCGCCGGAGAAGAAAGCTGTTTCTGACCTGCTTTTGTCGGATGACCGACAGGATAAAAACCCTGATAACATGCGTGGATTTGTTATGGAGGAGTATATAAACAATTACTATAATAAAAATATATCGATCAAGGACCTTTCAAAAGTTCTGTACCTGAGTGAAAAACAGACGGCCAGAGTTTTTGAACAGCACTTTGGCATGAGTTTTAAACAATTCATCATTAGATTCCGGCATAAGGTAGCTATTCATCTCTTGTGCAACACTGATTTATCAATAAGTGAAATTGCAAGGGAAGTGGGATATCAGAGCTATAATGGTTTTCATAGGATTTTTCTGTCTCAGACAGGATTAGCCCCTGAAAAATATAGATTAGAACACAAGCATAGATAAAAATATTAAAATATTTAAAATAAAGATTATTTTTGGAGGTGTTGGAAATGAGCATTATGGATTTGTTCCGATTGGACGGAAAGGTTGCTGTTGTAACAGGAGGTAGTGGCAGATATGGCCGTCAGATGGTGTTGGCTTTGGCAGAGGCCGGAGCGGAGGTTTATACCGTTTCGCATATTTTAGAAGAAAATGAGGTTTATGCGAAAGAACTGCAGGATAAAGGATTCAAGGTTTATCCAGGACTTCTTGACCAGAGCGACGAGGCCAGCATTAATGCATTTTTGGAGAAAGTTGAGAAGGATGGCAAGAAGATAGATATTTTAGTAAACAATGCTGTTCTTCGTACCATGAGCAGTTATAATGATGATGCTGAAAAGTTTGGAAGAAGTATGCATGTTAATGGTACAGGAATTTTTATGATTACACGTGCTTTTGGTGAGCATATGGCAGAAAACGGCGGCGGCAGCATTATAAACATTGGCTCTTACATGGGAGTTTTGGGCCCTGATGACACATTGTATGAAGATGTGAGTTTTTCAGGCTACAATAGCCCGGATTATTTCTTCCATAAGGGTGGAATGAACAACTTGTCACGTTTCTTTGCTAGCTATTATGGACCAAAGAATGTCCGCTGTAATGTTTTGAACCCAGGCGGATTGTTTGACAATCAGGACCAGCTTTTTGTTGAACGTTACAATAAAAGAACATTTTTAAAGCGAATGGCAAATCATACAGATATAAAGGGTGCAATTGTATTCTTTGCATCAGATGCATCAGCATATATCACTGGGGCAAACGTTCCTGTTGATGGTGGATATTCAGCAAAATAAGCGGAGAGAAGTTTGTAAAAGATGCAACATGAGCGTTGCTGAAATTTCAATTTCATTTGTCAGGGATGTTCCTGGCATGTAAAAAAGGACAAAATAATGGGAGTTTTAAAGCGATCAAAAAACAAATGTTCCCATAAAAATGACCCCACAGTTTTTAGCCTGTGGGGTCATAATATTTTATACGTTATTTATTGTTGTCAGCTACATAGAACTTAACCAGTTCTTCAAGGATTTCGTCAGTTTCCAGACGCTGAATCAGGGTTCTTGCCCCGTTGTGAGCGGTGATGTAGGAGGGGTCGCCGGACATGATATAGCCCACTATCTGGTTTATGGGGTTATAGCCCTTTTCCTGCAATGCCTGGTGAACTGACAGTATAAGGCTTCTGGTATCAGGCTTGTCCTTCTCAACCTGAAATTTTACGGTTTTTGAAAAGTTTGTATTTTCCATAAGAATTACCTCCTCAAGGATTGATGTTAACTCAAACCTTATGCTCATTGTATCACAACTGATAAGAATTTACAAGTGCAATTCACAGAAAAGTCTATTTGTGATATTTGAAATAGTTTCCTGTAATAACAATATCGTTGATTTTAAGACTTTCACGTACACGGGCGTTGCCTTTTTGCACCTGTTCCAGAATCTCTGACGGAACTTCCTGACCTGCCGGGGTATGTGACATAACAGAGTCAATCCATGAGAGGTTGCCAAAGTAGGCAAAGCCGGTGTTTTTGTCCCAAAGGATATCGTTCCCTATATAACAATGGTTGTTTTCAAGACCAAAGAGGTTGATGATTGTAGGCAAAAGATCGGCTGTGTGGGAGGGTTTGGTTATGTTTGCCGGTGTGATGCCCGGTGAATAGATAAATGCCGGCACACGGTACATATTGTCGCATCCTGCCTCGATGCTGTATTGCAGAAGCTTTTCCTGATCGGAAAATCCGTAGGCATAGTGGTCGGTATATACAATAATAGCGGTGTTCTCCAAAAGACCGTCATTGTTCAGCCTTTCGAGCAACTGCCGGAAGAAATCGTCGGTGTCCCGTGCCAGAAGAAGGCAGTTGTTTTTTTCGGTATCCATTGATGTGTCCACAAGGTCGGGATGGTTGGTTTTTGCCAGAGCCAGCTTTGCGTCGTCAAAGGTGTAGGGCACATGGCCGGAATATGTTATTACAAAGCTGAAGAATGGCTGAGTTTTCACCATGTCGTTATATATCTGGTCATTTTTTAAAATGTTGCTGTCTGCCTGTGCCACATAGTCGGGTAATCCATAATCCATAAATGAATGATACTTTTCAAAGCCCAGACTTTTATGCATAATTCCCCGGTTATAAAATTCCGAATTATTGTAATGGAATGAGTTTGCCGAATAACCTGCGTTTTTGAAAAGCTGTGGCAGAGCATATGGGTATTCATTTGAGGCAAAGTTCACAGCACTTACAGAGGAAGTGGGAGTGTAGTAACCGGTGTTAAAACAAAACTCCGAGCCTAAGGTATAACCCGTACCGAAAGTGGGTGCATAGTGGTTGGCAAAGTTGATGCCGTTTTTCATCATATACCGCATGACGGGGGTATATTTGTCGTTTATCATCCAGTCATCAATGCCCTCAAGCATAACGGCAATTACGTTTTTGCCTTTCAGCAGACCTGTATACTGGTTTTCTGTATATTCTGCCTTGCGCTCGGCAAAATATTGGTCGACGGTTTCAAAATCTTCTTTTTCATAGTCGCCACCAGTCAGGTAGGTTTTAAAGAAATCCCTTGCGGCAAAGTGATAAAGTCCTGCAATATCAAGGCTTTTGTTGGCATCGTTGAATTCCTTGTAGATGACCCTGGGCTTGCTCCAGGAATCCCAGTCATCCTGAGATTCGCCAAACAGTTCAGGCTGCATAAATAAGTGCAGGAGGAAAGTTGCAAGAACGGGTGCAAGAACAAAAAGTTTGGCAAGTTTTCCTGTGTGTTTGGGGCGTTTCCATCTTATTGTTGTGACAATCAGGCACAGAATTGAAAGGGCTGTGCAAAAAATCAATTTGCCGTCCACATATGAGAGGGCATATGATAGATAGTCACCGCCTTCGCCTGCAAGACCTATGCTCTCCAGACGGAAAAACTGCTCAAAAATCTGAAAATAGATATACTGTGCCAGAGAGAAGAAAATAAAGATACTGCTTATAACAATAAAAAGAAGCCTGCCCCAGTTCTTTGGCAAAAGAACCAGAGAACCGTAAAAAATCAATGAAATCCAGGCGATGTCAAAGAGAAATGGTATGACAGTTGCAAAAAATTCACCATATACCTTTGGCCAGACCAGATATCTCAGCTGCAGGTCAGGGAGTAGGAGTGTCATGACCGCAAAAATATAAAAGTAGTGGTCATTTAAAAAGGCAAGAAATTTTTTAACAGACGCTTTCATTTTATCACTCCTAAATAAAATTTTTGAGATTGTGTATAATATAATATGAAAAAACTACTCTAAAAAAGTATTTTATCACAGATGCAGGTAAAATTCAACAAAATCGAGTAATTTATATCTCTTGTTTATTTGCAAAAATAAAAACAAATTTTTATTGACATATTTTTCATAGAGTGATATCATATATATAGTAGTTCAAGCATAGGAGGAATGCAAAATGTTGGTTTCAGTTACTGAAATGCTTAAAAAAGCTAAAGAAGGAAAATATGCGGTTGGTCAATTCAACATCAACAATCTTGAATGGACCAAAGCGATTCTCTTGACTGCACAGGAATGCAACTCACCTGTTATTTTGGGTGTTTCTGAGGGTGCAGGAAAATATATGACAGGTTTTAAAACAGTTGTTAATATGGTAAAGGGAATGATTGAAGGTCTTGGAATTACTGTTCCTGTGGCGGTTCATCTTGACAATGGCAGCTATGAGGGTGCGCTTTCTGCAATAGAGGCAGGTTTTTCATCAATCATGTTTGATGGTTCACATTATCCAATCGAAGAAAATATTGCAAAAACCAAGGAACTTGTTGCTCTTGCAAACTCAAAGGGCATCTCTGTTGAAGCAGAGGTTGGTTCAATCGGCGGCGAAGAAGACGGTGTAGTTGGTGCAGGAGAGGTTGCAGACCCGACGGAATGCAAAATGATTGCAGATTTGGGTGTTGATATTCTTGCAGCAGGCATCGGCAACATTCACGGCAAGTATCCGGAAAACTGGCAGGGTCTCAATTTTGAAGTTCTTGCAAAAATCAGTGAGGTTACAAACCCCATGCCTTTGGTTCTTCACGGCGGAACAGGCATCCCTGAGGATATGATAAAGAAAGCAATTTCTTTGGGTGTAAGCAAAATCAACGTGAATACAGAATGCCAGCTTTCGTTTGCTGCGGCTACAAGAAAGTACATCGAGGCGGGCAAAGACTTGGAAGGCAAGGGCTTTGACCCAAGAAAACTTTTGGCTCCCGGATTTGAGGCAATCAAGGCAACGGTTAAAGAAAAGATGGAACTTTTCGGCTCTGTTGGCAAAGCATAATTAAGATATATTCATTTTTATATAATTGTAAAAGGGGAAACGACAGGTGTGGTAAATTTGCCACACCTGTCGCTTTTTGTTTTTAACTTTTTCACATAAAACTATTGACAATCAGAGGCTTTGGTGGTATATTATAGAAAACGGTTAGCACTCCTTTGTGTTGAGTGCTAACAAAGATTTTGGCAAATATCTTTTCGGATAGAGATTGAGGGGTGAATACAGTGGCTTTGGACGACAGAAAACGAATGATACTTCAGGCAATAGTTGAAGATTATATTAATACGGCGGAGCCTGTTGGTTCACGCAGCATATCCAAAAGACCGGAACTCAATCTCAGTGCGGCTACAATTCGCAACGAAATGGGTGATTTGGAGGAGATGGGTCTTCTGACGCAGCCCCACACATCTGCCGGCAGGGTGCCGTCCACTTGTGGATACAGACTTTATGTGGACTCCCTGATGGAAAAGTATGAGATGACCGCTGCAGAGATTGAGAAGATGACTCAGGCGGCATCTATGAAAAAGCGAGAGCTTGAAAAGATTGTTCGTGACGTTGCGGCGGCATTTTCGGGGATTACCGGACTTCCGGTGATTGGGATGCTTCGCGGAACAGAGGCGGGGGTTGTAAAAAACATTAAAGTTGTCAAAGTTGATGATTTTACCGCCATGCTTATTGTTTCGGATAAATCGGGAATCATTAAAAACCGGCTTTTGAAATTGAGTCAAGATATATCCGAGGATTTTGCTCATGAACTCAGTTCCATACTCAATCAGAACTTATCGGGACTGACTATTTCAGAAATAAACATCTCAAACATGATGGAGATTAAAAATGCTATTGGTCATAACTTTGAAATACTTACATCGGTAATCGAGCTGGTGCATGAGGCGGTTTCGGAAATTGACAGCCAGCAGATTTTTATTGACGGATTGTCAAACATATTCCGGTTTCCGGAATACAGCAGTGTTGACAAGGTAAAAGAACTGTTTGATGTTGTTGAGAACAAGGAGAATCTCAGCCGAATAATTGTGGAGGCAAACGCCACTGGCGGTACCAAAGTTCTTATCGGCGACGAGATACCCATTCCGGAACTTAAAAACAACAGTGTTGTGATTTCGCCCTACAAGGCGTCTGACAAGCTGATGGGACTTTTGGGGGTCCTGGGACCTGCCAGAATGGATTATTCAAAGGTAATATCTGCGCTGGAGTTTTTTACAGCACAGCTTAGCTCGGTGCTGACCAAGGATTTTGGAACACGACAGATGCTTATAGGAACAGGAGATGAATAAAATGGAAAATACAGAGGCAAAGGATAATTTGCAGGAAGAAAAAATTGAAGAAACCGAGGCAACAACGGAGGAAACTGTAGAAGAAAAATCTCCAGAAGAAATTCTGCGGGAAGAGGTTGAATCTCTTAAGGACAAAATGCTTCGTCATGCGGCAGAGTTTGACAATTACAAAAAGCGTACCGCAAAAGAACGTGAGGACCTTTACACAATGGCGGTTTGCGATACGGTTGAAAAGCTGCTTCCGGTGAAGGATAATCTTGAAAGGGCTATTGCGGCGGCGGACAGTCAGGAAGGGACCTTGGCTGACGGCATCAAGATGATAGTAAAGCAACTTGATGAGGTGCTTGCTTCAATAGGGGTTGAACCTATCTTGGCGGTTGGCGAGGTTTTCAATCCTGATCTTCACAATGCGGTGATGCATGAAGAAAATGAGGATTTTGGCGAAAACACAATTTCAGAAGAGCTGATGCGGGGTTATACCTGCAAAGGAAAAGTGGTAAGATATGCAATGGTAAAGGTTGCAAACTAAGTTGGCTTGATAAATACGGCAGGCCGATTGAAGATATAAGAAAGAATTTATTTTAAGAAAGGTGATTTATTATGGGAAAAATTATTGGTATTGACTTGGGTACAACAAATTCATGTGTAGCAGTTATGGAGGGCGGTGAGCCTACTGTTATTGCAAATCCTGAGGGTGCAAGAACAACACCGTCAGTGGTTGCATTTACAAAAACAGGTGAAAGACTGGTGGGTCAGGTTGCAAAAAGACAGGCAATCACAAATCCCAACACAATTTCATCAATCAAGCGTGAAATGGGTACAGATTATAAAGTAGACGTTGATGGAAAGAAATATACTCCACAGGAAGTTTCTGCAATGATTCTTCAGAAGCTGAAATCGGACGCTGAGAGTTATCTGGGTGAAACTGTTAGCCAGGCGGTAATTACTGTTCCTGCATACTTCAGCGATGCACAGCGT
>JAZRNA010000011.1:0-2005 GCA_045647945.1 Clostridia bacterium | reverse complement strand
ATGCTTTGTCTGTTCGTCCTTGGCTTCACCAAGATACATAAACACAGTAATAAACGGAGCTTGTCCGTTGGTAGTAAGAAGTGTAACCACCTGATACTGAATGGTTTGAACTCCGCGACGGATTTCATCACGCACACGTTGTTCGGCAAGTTCGTTAATTTGCTCTTCCGAAATTGTCACACCCAAAGTATCCATCTCTTTTTTGACAGCAGCACGGAACTTCTCGCGCGAAACCTGTACAAACGGGGCAAGATGGGTAAGCGAAATAGACTGCCCGCCATACTGATTTGATGCAACCTGTGCAATAATCTGGGTTGCAATGTTGCATGCGATTGAAAAGCTGTGCGGACGCTCAATAAGAGTGCCGGTGATGACAGTTCCGTTTTGGAGCATATCCTCAAGGTTTACAAGGTCGCAGTTGTGCATATGCTGTGCAAAGTAATCCGAGTCGTGGAAGTGCAGGATGCCTTCGTTGTGTGCATCAACAATCTCTTTAGGAAGCAATATGCGGTTGGTAATATCCTTTGAAACCTCACCTGCCATATAGTCACGCTGTGTTGAGTTTACAACAGGGTTTTTGTTGGAGTTTTCCTGTTTTGCTTCCTCGTTGTTACATTCTATAAGTGAAAGGATTTTGTTGTCTGTAGTGTTGCTTTTACGTACCAAAGACCTGGTGTAACGATATGTAATGTAATTTTTGGCAACCTCAAAGGCACCATGCGCCATAATCTTCTTCTCCACCAAATCCTGAATTTCCTCAACCGACGGAGCACGACCAAGAGCCTCGCAAGCAATAACAACCGACTCGGTAATTCTTTTAATTTGGAGATCGGTCATTCGATCAGACTCATCCACCGAGTCATTTGCCTTTGTTATGGCTATACGTATTTTTTCTTCATCAAAGGTCTTTTCAGCACCATTTCTTTTAATAATTTTCATACAAAACCCCTCTTTTTTCAAGCAATTTCGAAAACACAATATATTGTGTTTTTTTCGAACTTCATAACCATTATATAGTAAATCACACATTATGTCAATAGGTTGTCCGAAAATATTTTTAAATAAAAAACAGACATCCGTTTGTGAACAAACGGATGTCTGTTGTACCGCAACAAAGGCGGGACTTTCCTTATACTAATCTTGATAATCAACATATCTTGCCAGAACATATAAGTAGTCTGACAAACGATTTATATATACAAGTGCCTTCGGGTCTGCCCCGTATATTTGGCTAACCTTGCAAAAACGTCTTTCGGCTCTGCGGGCAACAGCTCTTGCAACATCTATCCTTGCAGACGCCTCGCATCCGCCATAAAGAACAAACTTGTGTTCACGGGGAAAAAGTTTTTCGGTGTCGTCTATCTTTTGCTCCAAAAATGCTATCATACGGTCCTGAACCTTGTAACTTGCATTTGAAGAATCAGCAATTCCCGCCATAATTTTGATTAAATCCTGCTGGATAGCGGATATATTTTCTTTACCTTTATCACACATAAGAACCTTGGCATGCCCCAGCTGGCTGCTAAGCTCGTCTATAGTCCCCATCAGTTCAATTCTCTCATCAAACTTTGGAACACGAGCACGATTCAGCAATGAGGTTGTGCCACTGTCTCCTGTTTTTGTGTAAATGCCCATAAAAGATAATCCTTTCTATTTAAAAGATTGCTTTTTGATTGCTCTTGCACTGTTTGCCCCAATTGCCCTGCTTTGCTCGGGTGTTGGGTTTTCATACTGTTCTACATTTTTGCCATACTTCACGCCGCGGATTTGAAACGCCACTTTACTCCCTGATATTCCTATTCCGGAGCCAAGCATAGAGTCCTTTGCGGCATCAAATGCCAAGGTGTCCAACTCACGTTCATCACGCTTTATTATCTCATAAAACACGCCTTCTTCTTCTATCCCTGAATATACTTCTCTAAGCAAAGTTTCGTCGGGACTGTTTACATATATATAAATAGAAGGTCTGTTTGCTATCATTATAAAACTTCCTTTCTGTAAGAAA
>JAZRNA010000010.1:0-3245 GCA_045647945.1 Clostridia bacterium | reverse complement strand
CTATACACCTACAGCTTTTATTCACGGCAGATATGACGGATGGAATGGTTTTGGCGGCACACATCTCTTTGGTCTTCCCCAAATTCAGGCAGGTGAGCCGGAGGATTCATGGGAACTCCTCAAGATATTTTATCCTCTTTGCAGGGTATCGAAAAAGAGCTGTCACACAGTGGGCAACTTCCCCGAGAATTCAGGGGAGCCTTTTGGGTTGTTCAGCGGTAACCCCAACGGCAATGTGGATGTTGTTCCTGTTGAAAAGGGTGATTTTTCGGAGTATAAACTGGTTTGCTTTGCTGGTTACAATGCAGCAGAAAAAGAGGATATGGACAGATTGCAGAAGTATGTTGAGAATGGCGGAACTCTGGTTGCTACCTGGGCACATTTTTCAACTGTTACATACAGACCGGATATTGCCGATAACAAATTTGATGTTATATCACATCCTTTTGTGGATTCATTCTCAAAGAGTGGTGCACAGTTTGAAAATGGTGCTTGCATAAATCTTGCTGACAACGCAAAGGTGCTGAGAACTGACGCAAAGGGACAGACTCTTGTTGCGGAAATTCCGGTAGGCAAGGGCAGAGTGGTGCTTGTAAACCGTCAACTCTATCCGGGAAATCACGAGATAATGCCCGTATATAAAGCCTTGGTTGAAGAACTGAACAGCCAGGTTCTTGCAGAGGATTTTGCCAATATTATATGTGGCGAAGATGTGGAATTTACCAGATATATTCAGGATGACGGAAGTATGCATATATACATTACCCCTGTGGACTGGTATCATGACCCGACGCCAAAACGCAATGCAAAACTTCGTGTGGGAGATGCTTTGTATGATTTGTCATTGGATTTTGGAGTTATCACCAAAATAGTTGTAAAGGACAATATTGCGGTATGGGCAGAAAATCCTGACTTTGATGTACTGTCTGTAGAACCTGTAAAAGTTCAGGGATACGGCAAATCTGTTGTAAACATTGCAAAGGACGGAAAGGTTGAAAGAAAAGAGATAGACCTTGCTAAAGAACCCATAGCAGTAGTATAAAAAAAGAACCCCCTGAGGCAACGCCTCAGGGGGTATGTTTTTATTAAAGTTTTGAGTAGAAAGATTTCATTACATTAAACAAATTCTCGGCAGCCATTTTTACAAATTCGGTATATGAAACATGAGAACTGCCGTCGGCGTTGTCTGATATGGAGCGGAGGATTCCAAAGGGAACTCCGTTTTTGTATGACACATGTCCGATTGCGGCAGCCTCCATTTCGCAGGCAAAAGCATCAAAGGTCTTGTTGAGCCATTCCTTTTTGCTGTTGCTGTTGATAAACTGGTCGCCTGATGCGATTTTTCCTGCAAGGGAGTGAATTCCGTTTTCCTTGGCGGCATGGAAGAGAGCCTGACATATATCTCGGTCGCAGGGAATATCAACAATATCAAGTCCGGAAATGTATCCTACAGGGTCTCCCAGAGGAGATGTATCCATATCGTGCTGGACAACAGCATCTGCCACAACCACATCACAAATGTTGAGGCTGGGCTCAAGACCACCGGCAACACCGCTGTTGATTATAAAAGAGGGATTAAACTTCAAAATCATTATTTGAGTGCAGATGGCTGCGTTGACTTTGCCCACACCGCTTACTGCTACGACAGTATCCTTGCCCCAGAGTTTGCCGCTTACAAATTCTGTTCCACAGATGGTTTCAGATTGAGGAGACTCCATTTCGCGTTTAAACTGTTCAACTTCTATGTCCATGGCACCTATTATGCCGATTTTTTCAATATTTATCATTTGATTTTGCTCCTTTGTGCAAAGTTATATTAAGTATTGTACATTATCCTGAAAGGTTTGTCAATCAAAGGATTACATACACAGCCAGCGTTTCATAACTTTGCCCAACATGGTGGCAATGTTCATTCGTTTTACTTCTTCTGATGCCAATAAGTCGAAGACAGCTACTTTTTCGCCGTTAATGGTCAGGGTTGCTTTGCCTAACGCCTGATTTTTGTTTATAGGAGCTTTTATTGGTTCGTCAAAGGCCATTGAAACTTCTACTTTATCCTGATTGCCCTTTTTTACAACACAATTAACCGAAGAATCTGCTTGAACAGATACTGTGTCGGTTTTGCCTCCGATTACTGGCATTGGGGCAAGGTCGCCGATTTTTTCTGCGGCGTTTACTACGGCATAGTTGGCAAAGCCATAGTCCAAAAGCCGTGTTGCGCTGGAAAACCGGTCAGCTGTTGAGGGCGCGGCAAGGATAACCGCCACAAGTTGCATATTATCACGTTTTGCAGATGCCGAAAGACAATATTTTGCCGTAGAAGTGGATCCGGTTTTTATTCCATTGGCGCCATTATAAAAGCGGATGAGCTTGTTTGTGTTTGAAAGTCCAAATTCGCCGCCTCGAAGAGTGTCCATCCATATGGTGGTATAATCTTGAATTTTAGGGTGGCGAAGAAGCTCACATGAAATAATTGCCACATCACGAGCGGTGCTGTAGTGTTCTTCTGTTTCGTCAAGCCCGTTGCAGTTTATAAAATGAGTATTTTTACAACCCAGTTCCTTTGCGCGGTTGTTCATCATTTCAACAAAGGCGGATTCGGTACCGGCAATAAATTCTGACATCGCCACTGCGGCGTCGTTGCCCGATGCAACCACAACAGCTTTCAGCATATCTTCAACAGACATTTCCTCACCCGGTTCAAGGAATACCTGCGAACCTCCCATGGATGCGGCATATTCGCTGGTGCTGACAGTGTCTGCGAGATTGATTTTGCCGGAGTCCAGTGCTTCCATAATAAGAAGCATTGTCATGGCTTTTGTTACACTGGCAATAGGCAGCTTTTCATCGGCGTTAAGCTCATAAAGCACCTGACCGCTGCTTTGCTCCATAAGGATTGCAGATGGAGCGCTTACCAGTTGGGCTGCAACGTCGGCGTTTACCTGGCTGACAATTTCTGCTGATGGAACAATGGTGAAGAAAATACACAAGCAAACGAGAATACAGAAAAAGTATCTAGAAAATGATTTCATTATATTCTTTCCTTTCTAAGTTTTGTTTCAATAATATATACTAGTGAATAGGTATGAAAAAAGTGGGGATAATATTACCAATAAAAAATTTTTAAAAAGTTCAAAAAACCTATTGACAATTAGGACAGGAGTGTGGTAGTATAGACGAGTTGCGCCAAGCGAAAGCGTTGGGTCGAAAATTTTTGAAAAAAGATTAAAAAAAGGCTTGACAAA
>JAZRNA010000009.1:0-21237 GCA_045647945.1 Clostridia bacterium | reverse complement strand
GAAACACAAGTTCTTTCCGCACTTACCCAACATGGTGTCCGGATAAAGTATGGAGAAATCTGACTTATTTACTCAAAAGTCTGAAATATTTTTCCGCCTCATCACCATAAAGCATAAGACATCTAAGCAGCTTTGTCAATTTGGGGTCGTTGTTTTTTTCAATCTGATTTGCCGCATAATCCTTTACGCTGTACCTGTCAATATCACTGTATTTGTAAACATTTCCGGTTCTGGTATATATTCTTGCATATATGGTGTCAAACATCTGCTTTGAAACAATGTTATCATAAGAAAAGACTTTGTAATCACCATTTACTGAATATGCCCTGACCTGTCTTGATTGAGTTCCTAAAACATGGCTTTTTGTACTGTCAAACTTGGACTTTGTCCAGAACAGAATTCCTACCTCATCAACTTTTTCATTTGAAGAAACATAGTAGTTTATGGAAATGTCGCCATCAAGGAGCAAGGTCTTACCCACGATTTTGGACTGGCAGCTGCCGTTTTTTGTGCTTTCTTTTATTGTTTCTGACTGACTGCGATACAGCTTGCTGAAATCAACAACACGTTCTGTCTCTGTTAATATTTCATTTGCAGGTCGCATTTCTGAGCCAAAGTATTCCTGTGCTGCAGTGCCATAATTCAGCATTTTCACAAGCAGAGGTTTGAGACTAGTGTTGTTCATCATATTCTGTGCATAGCTCACAACACTATAACCTATGTGGGGTATGGTACTGTATACGGTATTCCCCAAAAGGTCCTTTGCAACAAGTCTTGCGTATACCTTTTTGCTCATATCAGTTGAGGAAATATTTTCATACACAAATCTGTAGCCATTGGAGTCTTTTCCGCTGTGTTTCACCTTTCGCTGTGCTGTAGCTTCTGTGTATTCATTTTGGGGAGTGTCCCAGAACAACATTCGCACACTATCCATATCAACGCCCTCAAAAGATGCATAAAAAACCATAGAAATGGTCCCCTGAAGATCCAGCGTTCTACCGGTAATCATAACCACCGTACCCTGTGACACAAGGAGTTGCTCATTATTTTTCACACGGCACACAAGTCCATTTTCATCAAGTATTGTATTTTTTGCAACAATCGTTTCTCCCCTGATGAGATATGCTTGGAAACCCGTCTTTGCATTTACTGTAGGATAGGGCACTTCAACTGTCATCTGCAGTTCCGGAACCAACAGTTCGTCACTATCATCTGTAAAAAACACATTTACAATAAATTTTGCCCCGGCAACCTTTTCAATGATGTTTGCGTCAATATCACCGCTCCTTTTAATTGTCAGATATACCTTTTTATCCTTGATTTCACCCGCAAATTGCCACAAATCGTTATTGGTAATTTTTATATTGACTATATCTGTCAAAAAACTTATTTCCGGTGTATATTCTTCATTGTATGACATAGCTGTTGTCAATAAATCAGTTACATCCAGTTTAATATATCCATAATTACCCGTTTTGGAAAACGCCTCTGCCTTATATCCTGCAAACTGTCCGGATACTTCATCATATTCTATCTCTGTTTTGATTGAAGAAACCTTTTTTTCTGACACATTCAGGACTTCAGGAATCACTATTTCTTCTGCCTGTTCCTCCTGCTGTTCTTCTGTAGCTGTTTCTTCTTCTATTTTCTCTTCCTCTTGCTCTTTTTCTTCTATGGTATTTTCCGTCGGTTCATCTTGCTGTTCTTCGGCAGTATCCTTAACTTCATCGCTTTCTTCACTTTCCAAAGTTTGGTCCTTTGCAAAAGATTCGCTCTCTTCAAAAACAACCTCTTCAGCTTTTTCAGCATCATTTACTGTACTTTCATCTGCAAAGGCTGAACAAGTAAAGCAAAAAATCAAAACAAAACAAATGATACCACAAAATAATCTTTTCATAAACACAATTCCTCACTTATTAGTCATTAGACCGGATAACCAGCAAATATCCTGATGAAAAGCTGATTTCCCCTGGATTATCCCCGTCAAAACAATTACTGCTCGCCTGAACGCTGTCACATTTTAAATGCATGTTTTCCGTCTCATAGCATAGGCCTTTCACCGAAAAACCCTTCACATCCCCGCCAAAGGGGAAAAATGATATATATTTTTTATCGTTTGGGTAAACTGTGAAATCAGTTTTTTCCATTGTTATCTCATTTTTTTCGTCCAAAAGAACCCCTTTTCCGCCGGCATTCAATATTTTCTTCAGCAAACAAAAATGTGAGAACTCATGGTCCAGACGACCTCCAAGAGCCCCCAGCATAACTATATCTCTATAACCTCGTTCAAGTGCTGTCATAACTGCAAGGTCCGTATCGGTATAGTCCTTTTTGGTTGGAAATGTAATTTTTTCCTTTGCTATCACCTTGCGTTGAAGCAAAGAATCGCCATCTCCTAGCCATAAGTCTGGAACAATTCCCAAAGTTTCAGCGTGAACATATCCCCCATCTGCACAAATCACAAATCCGTCAGAAAAGTCTATTCTTTTCATGAAATCATAAGACTCCACCGGTGCAGAACAAAAAATATAACACCTCATGCTATGCTTGACCTCATTTCGCAAATCACTGTTTTTACATCAGGAGCCTTGAATACGGCAGACCCTGCAACTATCACATTTGCACCGCAGGAAACAGGCACCGCGATATTTTTTGGGGTCACCCCTCCATCAACTTCCAGTTCAATTTCTTTGCCGACTTTTTCAATCATAGCCTTTGCTTTTGATATTTTGTCATTCATCTCATCAATATATGACTGTCCCCCAAAGCCTGGTTCCACAGTCATAATCAAAACCAGGTCATACTTATCAATGTTTCCTTCAAGCACACTGATATCTGTTCCCGGTTTTACAGATATTCCAGCCTTAACACCAAAGCCGTGAATAAAATCTGCCATCTCTTTCAAATCGCCGGCTACTTCGCTGTGTACAGTAATAATATCCGCACCCGCTTTAACAAATGTTTCTATGTATTTTTTAGGCTCTGAAATCATGAGATGCACATCAAAAGTAAGGTTGCATATACCCCGAAGGCCTTCCACAATACCGGGAGAAAATGCAAGATTGGGGACAAAATGTCCGTCCATCACGTCTATATGGACATAGTCAGCTCCTGCTTCTTCAATCTTTTTCAGCTCATTCCCCAGATTAGCGGGGTCTGCGGCCAAAATTGATGGTGCAATTTTAATATTCTTCATGCTTTTCACATACCTTTCTTATGATGCCTCTTAATTCTATCTTTGTTTAAGGTTTTTTATTTCACGATACAATTGCATATAACTTTCATGCCGGCTTACGGCAATCCTGCCGGACTGTACCGCTCCAATCACGCCGCAATCGGGTTCTACGGTATGACTGCAGTCAGGAAAACGGCAGCAATCAGTATAATCACCAAATTCCCTGAACATCCCCGCAAGTTCTGCCAAGGGAATGGTGTTGACATCAAAGGAACTGAACCCCGGTGTGTCAATTATATAACCCCCAAATGGAAGTTCTGCAAGTTCTGAGTGTCTGGTGGTGTGTCTGCCACGTTCAAGCTTTTCGCTTACCGTACCTGTTTCAAATCTTTCACTGTTTACAAGTTCATTCAAAAGGCTGGATTTACCCACACCTGAATTCCCTGCGAAAACCGTTATTTCATCCTTCAGGAAATCCCTTAAAACCTCAACGCCAGTTTTCTCAAGGGCACTGGTGATAATAGTCTCAAAACCCGCCTTGACATATGCATCAATAATTTCTTCATCTCCACCCAAATCACTTTTGTTAAAGCATACCACCACCTTAAGTCCGGCAAATTCCGCCGAAGCAATAAGCTTGTCAAGGACATACGTGTTGGGTCTGGGACTGCTTTGTGCAACAACAGCCACCATCTGGGTTACGTTGGCAACAGCCGGACGGATAAGAACGCTCTTTCGTTCATGTATACGGCTTACCACTCCGGTTTTTCCGTCCTGATTGATTTCAATCTCCGCTTTATCACCTACAAGGGGGGTGAATCCCTTTTTTCGAAATATCCCCCTTGCACGACACTCTATAATACTATCTCCGGTATCAACATAGTAAAAACCACCGATACCTTTAATTATAACTCCGTCAACTGTGTTCATTCTTCACCTCTTAGTGGAGTCTTACATTGCTCTTTTGTTGTGATACACCATCATGGAGTATCTCAACCTCAACGGAACTGGATGTTCCCTCAAGCTTTACAACATCACTCTGACCCTTATTCAGCTTTTTGCTGTAAACAGTATTGCCGTTTACATTCACCTGCACCAATGCACTATCCTTGTTCTTGGGTCCATAAAGTGTGAGCATGGTACTCTTTTTGGGTACATCAGGCTTATTATCCTGATTGTTGGGCTGAGGAGTATCGTTGTTCTGGGGATTATTGTCAGGTTTTTCCGTTTCTTCAGTCTTTTCAGGACCTTTGCTCACATAGAACGTAATAGCATCGCCTTTTTTCACAAATGCACCTGACTCCGGTTCCTGTCTTATGATAGAACCCGTAGGAATATCATCGCTGAATTCTTCAATGAATTCCGGCTCAAGTCCAAGATTCTTCACTTCTATCTCAACTTCTCGTGAATCCTTATACTTGGTGTAATTCTTAAGTCTTATATCGTTGTTTCCCTCACTTATTTCAACAGTGATTATTATAACTTCCTGTTTTTTGACCTTGCTGCCAGCTGCGGGGTCCTGTGCAAGAATAGTACCCTCTTCTTCATCACTCTCAACAAATTTGCCTTTTACAATGTTGAACTTATATTCCCCATTCTCATCTGCTGAATCCACATATTTTTTAACAGCTTCATCATAGAGCATTCCCTCAATTTTAGGAATTTCCACATTGCCACCTGATGCAAACAAGCCACTCATACCGGTTATAGACATAAACGCCATAGAAATAAGCAAAATCACCGCAACTGCACTGATAATAGCAAAGGTTATAACCTTTCTCTCTTTTTTCTTATCGATTGTTTCTGTGCTCTTTGATTTGACTTTTTCCTTTGCCACAGGCTCCGTCTCCTCATCTTTTATATGCTCTTCTTTGTGTTCGGCAATGACTTCTGCTTTAACTGCAGGCATCTTGATAGTCTGACCCAAAGCGTCTGCTTTCACCTCTGGCTTTTCTTCAACTATTTCACGGCTGGGGTCATTCAAAACACCCAAAAGGTCTCCTATCATTTCTGAAACATTCCGATACCTCATGGAAACCTCTTTTGACATTGCTTTGAGAACGATTCTTTCGAGCGGCAGTGGAATGGTGATGTTATATTCTCTTGGCATAACCGGTTTTTCCTGAAGATGCATAATCGCAACAGTTACCGGTCTTTCGCTGTCAAATGGAACTTTGCCTGTTATCATTTCATAAAGCACAACACCCAATGAATAGATATCCGAACGTTCATCAGTATAGCCGCCCCTTGCCTGCTCGGGTGAAATATAATGAACCGAACCGATTGCACTGTCTTCACAAGTAACTGTTGACTGAACATTTGCACGGGCAATACCAAAATCTGTAACCTTCATCACTCCGTCTGCTGTCATGATGATGTTGTGGGGTTTTATGTCTCTGTGGATAATAGAGTTGCGGTGTGCCTGTTCAAGACCCTTTGCAATCTGCACAGCATAGTCCACAGCCTCACGCCAGGGCAGGATGTGTCTTGTTTCAATATACTCCTTCAATGTCTTGCCCTCAATATATTCCATAACAATATAATGAAGTCCCTCGTCGTTGCCTACATCATAGATTGATACAATATTGGGGTGTGTAAGGCTTGCCGCCGCCTGCGCCTCCACATTGAATCTGCGGACAAACTCTGCATCGTTCTGGAGGTCAGGTCTCAAAACCTTTACCGCAACAAATCTGTTAAGGAGCTGACATTTTGCCTTGTATACCACAGCCATTCCGCCGCTTCCTATTTCCTCCAATATTTCATATCTTCCTGCAAGAACTTTACCAATCAATGTCATATGTTCTCCTCCTTTTCAAAGTGAAGGGCAACAACTGTTATGTTATCAACTCCGCCGTTTTTGTTTGCCTCATCAATCAAAGCCTTAACCGCTTCATCTGTATTTTCTGATTTATTAACTATATCTTTTATTTCCTCGTCTGTGACCATTTCCCAAAGCCCGTCGCTGCAAAGGATAACCGTCTCACCGGGGGAGACTGTATAATCAAAAAAGTCTGCATCCACATATTCCTCGGTACCTACGGCACGGGTTATAATATTTTTGTCGGGATGACATCTTGCTTCTTCACGGGTTATTGTGCCCCGTCTTACCAATTCCTCAACCACGGAATGGTCAATGGTTATTTTGCAAATTTCCTTGTCTGAAACAACATATGCACGACTGTCACCGATGTTGGCAACCCTGAGTTGCGAACCTCTGACATATGCAACCACTGTTGTGGTACCCATCCCTGATTGTTCTCTGTTTTTAAGAGCCCTTTCATATATGTGGGCATTGGCAAAATCAATAGCCCCTGCAATATTCAGGGTAATTTTTTTGTCGTCTTCCTCACCAAAACATTCTTTAAGTTCATTGGTTATAATATCCACAGCAGCACCACTGGCAATCTCGCCCGCATTGTGTCCACCCATTCCGTCGGCAAGAACACACACACCCAGTGGCTTTCCGTCTTCAAACCCGCATATTTTGAAGCTGTCTTCGTTGAGTTCACGACGTTTGCCTATATCGGTTAAGCCGCATACTTTTACAAACATACTACCATAGCCTTTCTTCACTCAAATTAGAGAATTTTTGTTATATCAATCAACCGCTTTAGCTTTCCTGTTCCTGAGCTGTCCGCAGGCTGCATTTATATCACTGCCCATTTCGCGGCGTATTGTAGCCGCAATACCATTTTTCTCAAGACGATTTTTAAATTCTTCCACTCTTTTTCTGTCACTTTTATCAAAACCTGTCTCGTCAACCTTGTTTACCGGAATCAGATTCACATGGCACAGCTTGCCCCTCACCAATGCCGCAAGCCTGTCTGCCTCCTGCATATTGTCATTGACTCCTGAAATAAGGGTATATTCAAAGGATATCCTCCGCCCTGTTGCCTTAATATAAAAATCACAGGCATCCATAAGTTCAGCAATGCTGAATCGGTTGTTGACAGGCATAATCTGCGAACGTCTTTCATCATCAGGTGCATGAAGAGATATCAGCAACGTTATCTGGAGTCTTTTTTCTGCCAGAGTACGTATCTTGTCCGCCAGACCACAGGTTGAAATCGAAATATGACGCTGACCGATGTTAAGCCCTTCAGGTGAATTGACAATATCAATGAACTTTAGAACATTGTCAAAATTGTCAAGGGGTTCACCGATGCCCATCATAACAATATTGGATATACGTTGTCCCAAATCTTTCTGTACACATAGCACCTGAGCTACGATTTCGCCGGGGGTCAGGTTGCGGTTCCATCCGTTCAATGTGGAGGCACAGAACTTGCAACCCATTTTGCAGCCTACCTGAGAGGATACGCAAATGGTATATCCATATTCATATTTCATAAGTACAGACTCCACAAAATTCCCGTCACTTAATTCTAACAGATATTTGCGTGTTTCGTCAATCTTTGAAACATATTTTTCGCAGATTTTTACGTTCCCCACATCTGCTATCTCACAAAGTCTTTCCCTGAAACCTTTGGGCAAATTGGTCATATCATCAAAACTCTCTGCACCACGATATATCCACTCAAAAATCTGTTTGCCTCGAAACTGCGGCTCACCCATCTGTACTGCCAAACCTTTTAGCTCGTCACAGGTCAAATCCATCAGATTTATTTTCATAACAACTATCCCTTCACCATTTTACAGATATAAAAGCCACTCTCACCCAGATCCGTTGTAAGAATCTGTTCCTCATGAACCTTTCTGAACTCGGCATGACGGTCCAAAAACTCATCAATTCTGAGACGATTTTCCTCTGGCAGTATTGTGCAAGTGCTGTAGACCAGTGTTCCGCCCTTTTTTGCATAAGACGCTGCTGTCTCAAGAATATCTTTTTGCAGTTTGCAAAGTTCTTCTATATCTGTTTCTTTTCTTTTCCATTTTATATCGGGTTTTTTATGTATAACCCCAAGTCCCGAGCAAGGAACATCTGCCAGAACTCTGTCCGCACTTTCCTCAAGTTCCTGAATTTTAACACTTGCATCGTGGACCTTGGCATCAATTATCTCAATACCCAATCTTTCCGCTGACTTGTTTATCAGTTCAACCTTATGATCAAAAACATCAAAGGAGAAAACCTTTCCCTCATTCTTCATCATTTCCGCTATGGCACAGCTTTTGCCACCAGGGGCAGCACACATATCAATGACTGTCTCGCTAGCCTCCGGACCAAGTGTAGCAACCGCCCTCTGTGATGAAATATTCTGGAGTGAATAAAGCCCCAGCTTGTATGCAGCAGAATTTTCAACATTGATACGGCCTGTAATCTTTAAACAGTTTTTCACTTCGGTTTGTTCACAGGTAATGCCTTCATTTTTGAGTATAGAAATCAGTTCATCAACTGTTGTTCTTAAGGAATTCACCCTTATAAAAACCCCATGGGGTTTCATATTCTCTTTAAAAAGTTCTTCACAGCGTTCCTCTCCGTATTCCTTTATCAGACTATCCGTCATCCAAAGGGCATAGGAATACCTGAGGGATAGTCCCTCTGCAACATTATTCATTTTGGGGAATTGAAAATCATCCTTTCCCCGTGAAACTGCACGCAAAACGCCGTTGACAAAGCCTGAACCTGCTCTGTGGGAATACTTGTTTGCAAGCTTTACTGCCTCGTTGCAGGCAGCACTGTGGGGAATTTTGTCCATATAATGTATCTGGAAAACACCCATTCTCAAGATATTAAGAACCCATGGTGTCATTTTTTTTATCTTCACCTTTGAATACTGGGCTATAATAAAATCTATAGCTGTTTTGTTTGTGACAACACCATAAATCAGTTCAGTAACAAGACCCCTGTCATTTGCAGAAAGTTCTTTCCCTGACAACGCCTCTTTTAATGCGGCGTTTATATACGTTTCATTTACATCTATATCATACAATGCCCTGAGGGCAATCTCTCTTGCGGTCATAATCCACAATCTCCGTTTTTTAGTCTCTGTTTCTTCCTATGCCAACTATTGACAAAAGTCTCAAAAGATTGGCAATAGCCACAACCGCCGATGCAACATATGTCATGGCAGCAGCAGAAAGTACACTTTTTGCTGCCGCCAGTTCTTCACCGTCCAATATATTATGGTTGCCAAGGGTTTTAAGTGCTCTTGATGATGCATTGAACTCAACTGGCAAAGTAATTAACTGAAAAAGTACAACTGCTCCAAACAGCAAAACGCCAAAGGTTGCAAGCTTTGAAAAGCTGAGCAAAATGCCAAAGATTGCAAGGGGCCATGCCGCATATGATGCAATCTGCACCACCGGAACAATGGCATTGCGAACCTTTATGGGTGTATAGCCCTCTGCATGCTGGACAGCGTGTCCAACCTCGTGAGCTGCCACGCCAATAGCCGCAACCGATGTGCTTGAATAGGTTGCATCCGAAAGTCTTACCACATTGGCTTTGGGGTCAAAATGGTCTGTAAGATTGCCTGCAACCCTTTCAATCACCACATTGTGCAGTCCGTTCATATCAAGGATTTTTCTTGCAACATCCGCTCCTGTATAACCTCTGCGATTTCCAACTGTCCTGTACTTGTTAAATGTGGTGTTTACCTTTGATTGTGCATACATGGCAAAAATCAATGCAGGCATAACCAAAACAATATATGTCATATCTATTCCGTAAAAATATCCAAGTCCCATCATAGCTACAACTGCCTCTCTCTCATTAAATAATTACATATCAACAGATATGTACTAGCCCAAAACTGTGTCGTTCTCTATTTTATGTCCGTTGAGATAGTCACGCACCATCATCCGCTTTGAGCCTTTAGTCTGTATTTCCTTTATACAGATGCTACTTCCGTCACCGCAAAGAATCTCTATTCCATTTTCGTCTGCTGTGAGTATCTGCCCGGGTTTACCCTTTGCAGCCTTTCCCAGAACAGCTTTATATATTTTCATACTCTCGCCCATATACAAGGTATGTGCAACCGGCCATGAGTTCATTCCGCAAATAAGATTGATAATTTCCCTCGCTGGTCTCTTCCAATCAATAAGAGCTGTATCCTTTGAAATCATTGGTGCATATGTTGACTCTTCGTCATTCTGCTTTTGAGGTTTGAGTGTGCCCTCTTCAAGACATTTTATTGTTTTAATCATCAACTCTGCACCCATAACTTTCAGCCTGTTATGGAGTTCATCCGCTGTTTCATATTCACCGATTTCGGTTTCACATTTAAGGAGCATATCACCTGTGTCAAGACCCTTTTCCATAAGCATTGAGGTTATACCCGTCTTCTCTTCACCATTGATAACCGCCCATTGGATAGGTCCTGCACCACGATATTTTGGAAGAAGTGATGCATGCATATTTATGCAACCGTACTTGGGAAAGTTGAGTATATACTCAGGAAGAATCTTCCCGTATGCAACAACAATTATCAAATCGGGGTTAAGATTTGAGAGTTCTTGCTCAAATGCAAAATTCTTCAATGTCTCCGGCTGAAAAACCTCAATATCATTCGCCAAAGCCGTTACCTTCACCGGAGGGGGTGTCAGCTTGTGTCCTCTGCCCGCCGGCTTGTCCGGCTGTGTAACCACACCGCAAACCTTATGTTCTGAATCTATAAGTGCCTCCAGGCACGGAACTGCAAAATCAGGAGTTCCCATAAAAAGAATATTCATATCAGGTAATTCCTCCAAACAAAACTAGTCTTCCTCTACCTCAATCCATTGGGTAACATGTTCCATAAACATTCTGCCGTCAAGATGCTCGGTCTCGTGGCAAAATGCGCGGGCAAGCAGGTCTTCGCCTGTATATTCATGCCACTCACCAAATCTGTCCTGTGCCTTTACTGTTACTTTTTGAGGGCGGGTAACTATGCCAAATTTACCAGGGTTGCTGAGGCATCCCTCTGTTCCGGTCTGGCTACCATCTGTATAGATTATCTCTGGATTTACCAGTTCAATGGGGTCATCCTCCAAATCAATAACAGCCACACGTCTCAAAATCCCTACCTGAGGTGCAGCAAGCCCTACACCACCCGACGCATAAAGGGTGTCAAACAAATCCTCTATCAATTCTTTCAGTCTGTCATCAAATTTTTCCACTGGTCTGCATTTTTTGGTCAAAACATCGTCGCCCAGTGTAACTATATTTCTTATTGCCATATTCTTTTCCTCTCTTTGATTCGTTAGTACATATTTATGGGGTTTACATCTATGCTCAGAAATACCCCCGTTGCCGTCTCCTCATGTTCCTCATAAATCTGACGCAATATATCTTGTGCCTTTTCTTCATCCTTACATTTGAGAAGTATCCTGTATCTGTAATTATTCTTTATTTTTGCAATAGGTGCAGGTGCAGGACCAACACTTGAAAAGATGTTGTCATCGGTTTTGCAATGCTTGTCAATTTTTCTGCTCACATCTTCCATGCACGCCTTTACCGCATTCTCGTCCTCCCCTGTTGCCATTATATATATTATGTCACAAAACGGCGGATAATTCAACCTTTTTCTCTGCATTATCTCATTTTCATAAAAGGCAATATAATCGTGTTCTTTTGCAAATTTTATGGTTGAATTAAAGGGCTGATAAGTCTGAATAACTGCTCTGCCCGAAGTCTCGCCCCTACCTGCCCTTCCGCAGACCTGAGTAAACAGCGAAAATCCTCTCTCGTTGGCTCTGAAATCATCAACCGCCAATGACGTATCTGCCGCCAAAACACCCACCAATGTCACATCATGGAAGTCAAGTCCTTTTGTGACCATTTGGGTTCCAAGCAGTATATCCGCCCCGTCTTTTGCAAATTCATCCAATATTTTCTCGTGTCCACCCTTTTTGGATGTGGTGTCCGTATCCATTCGCAATACTCTTGCTTCTGGAAACAGTCTGTTTAGCTCTTCCTCAATTTTTTGTGTACCTGTCCCAAAATACTTAACATATGATGATCCACAGGAAGGACACTCTGTCACATTGCGTCTGGTATATCCACAATAGTGGCACGAAAGTGAATCTTTGCCCTTGTGATATGTTAGCGCAATGCTGCACTCAGGACAGTTGATTACCTCACCACATTCACGACATGAAACAAAGGTTGAGTATCCACGTCTGTTTAAAAACAATATTGTTTTTTCCTTGTTCTCAAGATTCTTCTTAATCTCTGCCTGAAGTCTCAGGCTTATGGGTGAACGATTTTTGTTTTCAAACAGCTCCCCACGCATATCCACAATATCTACATAAGGCATGACACCCTCGTTGTAGCGTTTGGTCATCTCAAAAAGCTTATATTCACCCTGTTTTGCCTTATAAAATTCATTGACCGCCGGCGTCGCTGACGCAAGCAAAAGTACAGCATTTTCCATCTCGGCACGCTTCTCAGCCACCTCTATTGCGTGATATCTAGGGGCTGTCTCTGATTTATAGCTATTTTCATGCTCCTCATCAAGAATTATTATGCCGATATCCTTAAATGGTGCAAAAATTGCCGACCTTGCACCCACAACCACCTTGACTTCGCCATTTTTTATTTTATTCCACTGGTCAAATCTTTCGCCGCTTGAAAGTCCGCTGTGAATAACCGCCACCATGTTGCCAAATCTGGAAACAAACCTTTGCACCATCTGGGGGGTCAGAGATATTTCCGGCACAAGCATAATGGCGTTTTTGCCCATTTTTATAACCTTTTCAATGGCTTGAAGAAAAACCTCCGTCTTGCCGCTTCCGGTAACACCCCGGAGTAAAATTTTTTCAAGTTTCTCCTCATCTATTGCATTGTATAGATAATCAATAACCGTTTTTTGTTCAGCGGTTGGCTTGTACGCAACGGTTTTCACATATTTATTCTCATCATATGCCTGTCTTTCAATCTGTTGGCTGTCAACCGCAATAAAACCTTTCTTTTCAAGACTTTTGATTGCATCATAGTTTCCACCTTTTTCACGCACCAGTTTTGCCGTAGGTAAAGAATCTGACATGACAAGAGCCTCTATAATCTTTGCCTGGACAGTTGCACCCTTTTGCCGCAATTCTTCGGCAATTCCAAAAGCTTCATCCCGTGATATCAGCAGTTTTGCAGTCTTTATGCTCTTTTCATGCATCCCCGACATGGTTCCCGGAGGCATGGCAAGGCGTATAGCCTGATAAAGAGAGCAAAAATATTTCCTGCTTATCCAGAGACAAAGTTCCAAAATCCATGGCGAACACACTGCCTCTTTACCTATAATACCGCTGATTTCCTTAAGTCTTGCATATTGGCTCTTTTCAGAAATTTCCACAACAACACCGTCAACCTTGCGGTTTGAACGTCCAAAAGGCACAAAAACGCGCATGCCAACACAAAGCCTGCCCTCAAGGCTTTGTGGTATGGCATAATCAAAGATTTTGTCAATATTTTGTTCTTTGTTGTTTAAGATAACCTTTGCAATCATATCTTTTCCTTTGTCCAAAAAAATGGCAAAGGACTACTTCACAGAAGGAGCAGTCCCAAATAATCCCAAATTAAATATTTATTGTATCCTCAGTTGCAGTAACCTCTGTTTCCTGGCTCTCCACAGCATCCACCACTTCAATCTTGCCCTCATAAATCTCGTTTACTGCAACGGTAACATCCTTAGATGTGTCGACATCAGAAAGCTTTGGGGCACCATTGACAAGCTGTCTTGTTCTCTTGGCTGTTTCTATAACCAAGGCATATCTGCTTCCTGTCTTTTTTACCAGTTCTGTAATTGGGGGATAAATCATCATTTTGCATCATTCTCCTTTTGATTTTTCATTATATTTTCTATCTGGCAAACAGCGGTTTCCAACACGTCATTCACCACAATGTAATCATACTTTTCTTTTTGAATGAGTTCTTCCTTGGCAGCATTCACACGTCTCTCGATTTCTTCCTCAGCCTCTGTACCACGACCCCTCAGTCTTGTGTACAAGGTTTCTTCATCCGGTGGTGCGATAAAGATAGAAACTGCATCCTTGCACTTTTCCATCACCTTTAATGCTCCCTGAACTTCAATTTCCAGAATAACATCTTCACCTTTTTCAAGTTTATCGTTTACTGCATCAACAGGCGTGCCGTAATAATTGTTGTTGTAAACCGCCCATTCAAGGAACTTATCCTGCTCTATCATTTGTTTGAACTGTTCCTCTGTTTTGAAAAAGTATGTAACTCCGTCTTTGTCTTCGCTTCTGGGTTTGCGTGTTGTGGCTGAAACCGACACCGAAAGGTCATCCCTTTTTTCAACAAGTTGGCGGCAAATGGTACCTTTGCCCACACCCGACGGACCTGAAATTACATAAAGGATACCTCTATTCTTCACCATCAATCTCTCCCAGTCTTTCGTCATCTTTTGTCTCAACAATATCCTCTTTCACCGATGCACGTCCCGCAATGGTCTCAGTCTGGATTGCTGACAGAATTATATGGTCACTGTCGGTAATGATAACCGCACGTGTACGACGTCCGCATGATGCATCAATAAGCAATCCCTTGTCCCTTGCATCCTGAACAATTCTCTTTATAGGTGCAGACTCAGGGCTGACAATCGCCACCACTCTGTCACCTGATACGATATTTCCAAATCCTATGTTTATAAGTTTCATAATTCCATGGCCTTTCTGCTCACAATATTACAATCTTTTGTCAAGTGCCTGCCGCGAGCATGCAAGATGAAAGTTTTATCTTATTCAATATTCTGAATCTGTTCTCTTATTTTCTCAATCTCAGACTTCATGTCAACAATCAACTTTGAAATCTCAACATCATTTGCCTTTGAACCCATGGTGTTGGTTTCACGATTCATCTCCTGAATCATAAAGTCAAGCTTCTTGCCGATTGGCTTGTCTGTTTTTATTGCTTTTCTAAATTCGTTTATATGACTCTGGAGTCTTACCGTTTCCTCACCGATATCGGTTCTCTCCGCAAAAATCGCTGCCTCGGTTATTATCCTTGTTTCATCAACATTAACGTCCGCAAGAACATCACATATTTTCTTTTCAAGACGGGCTTTGTATTCTGCCACAATTTCAGGATACCTTTTCTCAACGGCTCTGAGATTCTCTTCAAGGTTGTCAAGATGTTGGCATATGTCCTTTTCCATATTGATGCCCTCGTTTATACGGGTTTTCACAAAGTCTTCAGCAGCCTCTTCAAAAACCTGAGTGATGATTGAAGTGATATACTCCTCATCATCCTCATCACTTTCTATCTTAAAAATATCATGATATTGAGAAATGGTTGAAATTTTCACATCATCCTCAAGATCGAACTCTGCCATGTCCTTAAGAGCCGCGATGTAGCTCTGTGCAATTTCCCTGTCCAGTGCAATGGACTTGCCACCGCCCTCGGTACGTTCAACCGAAACAAAAACCTCAACCTTGCCCCGTGAAATATACTTTGCGGCAACCTGACGGATTTTGTCTTCGACAAAATAATAATATTTAGGAACCCTGACAGCAAGGTCAAGATATCTGTGATTGACCGATTTAAGATTGACCTTGATTGTAAACTGGTCAACCGTCTTTTCAGCTCTGCCAAAGCCTGTCATACTTTTGAGCATAACCCATACCTCCAACGCTGAAAATCTGATATATACAAATTTCCAACCATACTATGTATAATTGTAACACATATTTCCAAAAAAATCAAATAATATTTGAAAAAATTTAACTTTTGGTGTATACTGTTAAAAAGAACTTGAAATATCTAAAATATATACTGTATACAGGAGACGGTTATGGCCTTTGACGGATTTGTTGCCCACAATATGGTGAATGAATTAAACAGCATATTAGGGCTTGGAAAAATTGATAAAATATATCAGCCCGAAAAAGACGAGATTACCCTGTCCGTGCGCACACGGGAGGGTTCTTTCAGGTTGCTTATTTCCGCAGCAACATCAAACCCCAGACTTCACCTTACGGAGGCAACACGCCAAAACCCCATATCTGCACCGCTTTTTTGTATGATACTACGAAAGCATTTGGTTGGGGGCAAAATTGTCGGTATATCACAATATGGGTTTGACCGTATTGTCAAAATTGAAATTGAGTGTTATACCGAACTTGGTGACCTGACCAAAAAAAGTCTTATTGTTGAAATTATGGGTAAACACAGCAATATTATTCTTGTACAGGAAGACGGAAAGATAGTTGACTGTATCAAGCATGTTGACTTTACAACCAGTGCTGTACGGCAAGTTCTTCCCGGTCTTATTTACGAACTTCCCCCGACGCAGGACAAAGCTGACCCCAGATATATTGACGTTGCTGGTCTTGCAAGGGAAATCAAACTTCTCCCAAAAGACTCTTTGATGGATAAGTTTTTGCTCTCCCAATTCACCGGAATGAGTCCGTTGATGGCAAGGGAAATTGTATACCGTTATGCATCTGATACCAAGGTTTTTGCTTGTGATATAGATGCGGAAGAATTTGCAGAACATACCGAAAACTTTATTCTTGGCACAATTAACAGCAAGGAACAGCCGTCAATCGTCAAAGAGAGCGACACAAAAAAACCGCTTGCGTTCTCTTGTGTCAACCTTACCCAATACAATGGTCTTGGACAGATTATATCCTGCAATTCTTTGAGTTATGCCGTTGAGGAATTTTTTGCAACCCGCGACCTCCATGACAGACTGACCCAAAAAGCCTCCGGCACTGTAAAGGTTATAAACAACAACATTGACCGTTGTGAAAAGAAAATAGCTATTCACACCGACATTATCCAGAAATCTCAAAACCGTGACAAGTACAAGATTTATGGCGACCTTTTGACAGCAAACCTGTATATGATACAGCCGTCAACCGAAGATGTCACTGTTCAGAACTACTACTCTGAGAACTGCGAAGAGATAACAATCCCCTTAAAACCTGAACTTTCCCCCTCGAGAAATGCCCAGAGGTATTACAAGCTCTATACCAAGGCAAAAACAGCAGAGGAACATTCAGAAAAACAGCTTGAAGATGCCCGTGTTGAAAAGGCATACCTTGAAACCGTCCTGGACAGTGTAAACCGTGCGACAAACTATGAGGACATCTCTGAAATTCGCGAGGAACTTGCGGAACAAGGGTATATATCATCACAAAATTCAAAAAAGAAAAAAGCACAAAAGAAGTCAAAGCCTATGGAATTTGTATCTTCTGACGGCTATACCATACTGGTTGGAAGAAATAACAAGCAAAACGACGAGCTTACCATACGGACTGCATATTCCACCGATATGTGGCTTCATACCAAGGTTATCCCCGGCTCACATGTTATAATCCGCACCAACGGCACCGGCGAGGTTCCTGATAATACTCTTGTGGAGGCAGCCACCATTGCAGCATACTTCAGCAAAGCACAAAAGTCAACAGGGGTGGGCGTCGATTATACTCTTATAAAAAACATCAGAAAACCAAATGGTTCGAAACCCGGTTTTGTAATTTATGAAACTAACTACACCGTATATGTAACACCGGATGAAAAGCTGGTTGAAAAACTTAAAAAAACGGATGTGTAAATTACACATCCGTTTCTGTTTAATTTGTATTGATTTTGTACCAGTCAGGAGTCCCCACTCCGTTTGAATGCCACTTTGCAAAATCCTTTTTCATTACTGATATAACCAATTTAGTATCCCCCTGTGAAAGTTCCTCTTTCAAAAATTCATACAGCAACTGGTAAAGGGTTATTCTTTTGACACCCTGACCAATGAGTCCCCGATTTGCCCAGAATTGCGAGAGTCTGTAGTAGAAATCAAAGGGTGTTTCAAAAAATCCCATAACCTTATCAAGCGTTTCATAAAACCGTCCGGAATTAAAGTACCGCTCCAGAACATCCTCAACCCCCTTGAGTTTTATCACATCCTCATAAGAGAGCCACCTGGTAGAAAAAACCTCATATGGTGCAAAACAGTTGTAAAGAATCCCATACTCTTCTGAGTTTTTCCTCAATGCTGAGCCTTTAAGCAGTTTCAAAAAGCCCAACTGCAGAACATGAGGATTCATATTATATACTTGATTAAAGGATTTTTTAAAGGTATCAAAATCCTCATAAGGGAGTCCCGCAATCAAATCAAGATGCAACATCACATGGGTCTTTTCACGCAACTCTTTTACGTTCCTTTCAAGCACATCAAGGTTCATTGTGCGGCTTATTTCAGAAATTGTCTGGCCATTTGTGCTTTGAACTCCAATCTCAAACTGGAACTTGCCCCTTGGTGCAGCCTTTAACACCTCTATTGCATCTTTGTCTATCAGATCTGCCCCGATTTCAAAATGAAAACAGGTTTCTCCGCCAAGTTCCAGACAATATTTCCAGATTTCAAGTGCCCGACATCTGTCTGCATTAAACGTCCGATCAACAAACTTTACTGTCATAACCCCTGCGTCAACAAATTTTTTCAATTCCGCCTTAACTCTGTCAAGGTTCAGAAATCTGACCCCCTGGTCAACGGAAGAAAGACAATATGCACAGCTAAAAGGGCAACCTCTGCTGGTTTCATAATATACCAACTTTTCACCTTTGACGATTTCCTCTAAATCCTCATCTGTATACGGGAAAGGTAGTTCTTCCATTGTCTCGGACTTTCTGCCATGGATTATCTTCCTTTCATCAGGAATATTCCTCAGCAATTCCGGAATCACAAGCTCACCCTCACCGCAAACCACAAAATCAATAAACTCATTTTCCAAAAGCAATTTTTCTGCATCAAATGACACCTCAGGACCGCCCAATATAATGGTACACTTCGGCTTTAGCTGTTTTAGGTTTTGGCAAAGTTCAAGTACCCTGCCAACATTCCATATGTAACATGAAAAGCCGTACACATCACAGTCTGACATATACAGCTTCTCAATTATTCCATCCCTTGGTTCGTTTATGGTAAATTCGCAAAAGCCACAGTCAATCCCTTTTGTCTCACAGCTCCGGGTAAGATATCTCACCGCTATGTTGGTGTGCACATATTTTGCATTTACCGCAACAAATAATGCCTTCATTATTATTCTCCCGTTTCGTACTCCAAATCCTTCTCCGTCTCCCCTGCAATCTTTTCAAGGTAACTTGCCGCCTCTGCCTTGGCAAGATTTATGTCAAGGTTTCTGTAATTGCCGCACTCTATCTCGCTGCATCCAGGCATATCACCGTCATACTCCGAAATTCCTTTGAGCACTCGTTTTACCTCGGCAAGAACTTCCTTATGGTCTGCGTTGCGAATGAGTAAATAGAACCCGGTCTGACAGCCCATAGGGCCAACATATACCACTTGTTCTTTCAGGTTGCCATTTCGCATAAACGTGGCAAAAAGATGCTCGAATGAGTGCATAAGGGAATTTGACATTACATCCCCTGTGTTTGGTTTTCTCATACGCACATCATAAGTTGTTATATCTCCGTCAATCCTTGATATATATATCCATTCACGGATAAATCTGTGGTCAACTGTAAAACTTGCAATCCTTTGCATAACTTCCTCTAGCCTTTCTGCGCAACTGCTTTTAGTTGTACATTATATTTCTTCATAAAATACTCTTTATTCATCCTTTTGTGTCCAACTACCTTTGAAACATCATTTTGTTGGCATACAAATTTAAAAACACAATCTCTTAAATTATTTCCCTCTATTTCCTGCTCAATAACATCACGGAAACACAAAGATTCCACCAATTCCCCAAAAGCCTGATGATATGGTCCTGCAACAACGCCGTCGCCGGTGTCCAGTTCTTCCGACGAATGAAGACCGACTCTTATGACATCAATCCTGCTTTCCCTGAACATACAAACAGCCTCTTTTGCAAGTTCTGCAGCTTTATCAACTGTATAAGGCTGATATTCTCCGCTTTCGTAGAGCTTTTGGAGTTTTGTATCTCTTAAAGTCACAACGGGATAAATCCTGACACAATCAGGTTGCAGGGCAATAATATCTTTCACTGTCTGTATATCCTTTTGGTCGTCAGAACCGTACATTCCCAGCATCATCTGATGTCCAAGGCTTATCCCCCTTGCTCTTATCTTTTCGGAAGCATCCTTTACATCATCAAAGCTGTGCCCCCGATTGTTCATCCTCAGCACTTCATCATTGCTGCTTTGCACTCCCAACTCAATGGTTGTAACATTATATTTCACAAGCAAATCAAGGACTTCATCATTTATATAATCGGGTCTGGTGGAAAGTCGTATGCCTGAAACCCTTGGGAAAAACTCTGCTGCAACCGCCAACAACTGCTCCTGAGTTTCAAGTTCCAGTCCTGTGAAACTGCCGCCAAAGAAAGCTACTTCAACAGATGCATCATCCATTTGGATGGTACTCAAAAACCTGTCTATCATACATCTGACATCATCTGCTTTAATGTCAGTGTCCACGCCTGTTATCTTTTTTTGGTTGCAAAAAACACAGTCGTGAGGGCATCCCCTATGGGGTATAAAAATTGGCAAGTTATACTTTCTCATTACCTTTTTCCATTCTTTCAAAAGCATTTTTCGCAGCATTTTGTTCTGCAAGCTTTCTGTTTTTTCCTTTGCCTATGCCTATTATCTCATTTTGATAAACCGCCTCAACCAAAAACTTGGGGTCATGGTCAGGACCCGTCTTTTCTTTAAGCCGATATCCCACAACCTCAGTATTTTTGTCACGTTTTTGGAAATATATCTGAAGCTCTGACTTGTAGTTTTCTTCCCTTGTCATCTTGAAGTTTTTGATTCGGTCGCCAAATACTTTCAAAACCCATTCTTTTGCCGTATCACCGTCACTGTCCAGATATATTGCTCCCAAAACTGCCTCAAAAGTGTCCGAAAGGATGGAATCCTTTTTCTCACCGTTGCTTTTGGCCTCTGAACGTCCGAATTTTATTTCATTCCCAAGTTCAAGTCCCCTCGCAAGTTCTGCAAGAGATTTTTCGCAGACCAATGCCGCACGGATTTTGGTAAGTTCTCCCTCGTCATAATCAGGGTATAAATTATAGAGTTCTGTTGCGATAATATACGATAAAACACTATCCCCCAAAAACTCAAGGCGCTGATTGCTTTCTTTCTTTAAATCGTTTGCTAACGAAATATGTGTCAATGCTAAGTCCAACAATTTTTTGTTTTTAAACTGATATCCTATATTCATTGATATCACCTCTTACTGTCA
>JAZRNA010000008.1:0-3005 GCA_045647945.1 Clostridia bacterium | reverse complement strand
TGTACAGATTCTTTATCAAGGAAGACCTTTCAAAGTATGACCTCTCCTCCATCCAGTATGCAACAACTGCAGGCGAGGCATTAAATCCGGAAGTCTATAACCAGTTCTACAAAGCAACCGGTTTGAAAATCATGGAAGGCTTTGGACAGACCGAAACAACCCTTTCAATCGCAAACTTTGTAGGCACAAAACCCAAAATCGGTTCAATGGGCTGCCCCAGTCCTCTTTATAATGTGGTTATACTTGACCCTGATGGAAAGGTTTGCAAAGCAGGTGACACAGGTGAAATCTGTATTCGCACAACAGAAAATGTACCCTGTGGCCTATTTATTGGCTACTACCTTGATGACGAAAAAACCAAGGATGTATGGTATGATGGATATTACCACACCGGAGACCAGGCAACCATGGACGAGGACGGGTATCTCTGGTACGTTGGACGTATCGACGATGTTATCAAATCATCAGGCTATCGCATCGGACCTTTTGAAATTGAAAGTGTTATCATGGAACTTCCTTATGTTCTGGAATGTGCAATTACTGCCGTCCCCGATGAGGTTCGTGGCCAGATTGTAAAAGCCACAATTGTTCTCACCAAAGGAACTGTTGGCACAGATGAACTGAAAAAGGAAATTCAGGAATACGTCAAGACACACACCGCACCTTACAAATACCCCAGAATCGTTGACTTTGTTGACGAACTGCCAAAAACAATCAGCGGTAAAGTTCGCCGTGTTGAAATCCGTAACAAGGATATGGAAAAAACAAATAAATAGTCTTTAAAGGCGAAAACCTCACCCAAAGGGTGAGGTTTTCTTTTGAATTCGCGTCGCGACAACTGGAACTTGCACTTTTCAATAAAAAAGTGCATGGCAGAACCATGCACAAAAAATGCATGACTCTGATGCGACTCAGATTTTGTTTACACTCAATGACAGCAGACAAAATAAAGCATGCATTTTTATCAAAATAAAAATGCCACTGAGTAAAACAATATTAATCTAAGTCGCAATATTATCTTACCATATTTTTTCCTTTTTGTAAAGTATTTATTCAAAACAAAAGGCTCCCTTGTGTAAAGGTAGCCTTCAACCACATTATATTTACATATCATTTCTAGTCAAATCTTCAAAAGATTCACGTTTTACCGCTATATATTCCTTGTCCTTGCCAAGCATAACAATGGGGGGTCTTGGAATTCTGTTGTAATTTGATGCCATTGAATAGTTGTATGCACCGGTTGTAAGAACCGCCACTGTATCGCCACGCTCTACACTTGAGGGTAGCTTTACATTCTCCTGAATTATATCGCCACATTCACAGCATCTGCCCACAACTGAACAATTGAAATCACATTCCTCATTCATCTTGTTGGCAAGAAGAACAGTATATTCAGACTTATAAAGTGCAAATCTGGGGTTGTCCGTCATGCCGCCGTCAACAGATACATAGTTTCTGTATTCGGGGATAATTTTTACGCTGCCTGCCTTATAGAGTGTGATTCCGGCATCTGCCACAATGCTTCTGCCCGGCTCCATTCTGATTGCAGGTACATCAATGCCAAGTTCTGCACACTTTTCTTTAACAGTCTTTGCCACAAGTGCAATGTTTTCAGCAATATCAATAACCGGGTCAGACTCAACATAACGCACTCCATAGCCACCGCCCAGATTTAGTTCCTGTGTTTTAAATCCTGTATCTTTTTCCACCTTAGCAATAAATTTCAGCATAACATCCGAAGATTTAAAGAATACATCCGAATCAAAAACCTGAGACCCTACATGACAATGAAATCCCATCAATTTGATGTTCTTCTTCTCAAGAGCATATCTTGTGATTTTCCCGGCAGCACCGGTCTCAATGGCAGAACCAAACTTTGAATCCACCTTGCCTGTTGCCACCTCGTCGTATGTGTGAGGGTCAATTCCCGGGGTAATTCTGATGAGAATTTTTGAGGATACGCCCTTTTCTCCTGAAATTCTGTCTATGGCATCAACCTCTTCCATGCTGTCTGCCACAAAACATCCAACGCCGTTTTCTATTGCATACTCAATATCAAAATCGGTCTTGTTATTGCCGTGGAAATATACCTTGTCCATTGGAAATCCCGCATTTTTTGCGGTATAAATTTCTCCGCCTGACACCACATCAACGCCCATACCTTCCTCGTTGACAATTCTGTATATATGTTTGAAAGAAGCAGCCTTGCTGGCATAAAGAGGCAATGAATCATCCCCAAAATGCTTTTTCATAGCATCAAGATATACACGACAGTTATAACGAATTCTTTCCTCATCCATAAGGTATAATGGCGTACCATACTTTGATGCCATCTCAACAGTATCTCTGCCCGCAAAGGCAAGATGCCCGTTTGAATTTACACCCAGATTTTCACAAATCATAACTTTTCTCCTCTGTACTATATCTCAATTCCGCATTCTTTCATAAGTCTAAACATATTCTGCTTTTTAGCCTCATCCATAGGGGTAAGAGGCAGTCTGAGATAGTTTTCGCCATATCCCATCGCAGCTGTTGCGGCTTTTACAGGAATAGGATTAACCTCACAGAAAAGTGCATCAATAAGTTCAATATACTTGAGCTGAAGTCCTGCGCTCTCTGTCACATTTCCTGCAAAATAGCTGTCGCAAATCTTTACTGTATCTTTGGGCAATATATTTGAAAGAACAGAAATAACACCTTTGCCGCCAAGGGAAAGGATAGGAACAATCTGGTCATCATTTCCTGAATATATATCCATCTTATCCCCTACAAGGGATGCAATCTTTGCAATCTGCGAGATATTGCCGCTTGCTTCCTTGATTCCCACAATATTGGGGTGCTCTGCCAAAGCCACACATGTGGCCGGCTCAATGTTGCAACCTGTTCGTGACGGAACATTGTAGAGAATAATGGGTTTTGTGCTTGCATCAGCGATTGCTGTGAAAGACTGTATAAGACCTTTCTGCGTTGCTTTGTTGTAGTATGGTGTAACAACGAGCATAGCG
>JAZRNA010000007.1:0-26201 GCA_045647945.1 Clostridia bacterium | reverse complement strand
AAATTTGCTCCAGTCAAATGCCGGTGTGTTGCCAAAGGATATCTTGTTGGAAAGGTCTATAAGGTATGCCACAAAGTTCCATTCCATAACTGAATATAAAAGCTGATTGGTGTCATAGTATCCATATACAAAGCATGCTGCAAGAGCCGCAAATGCCGCAGTGAGTATTAAGACAATGCAATGGATAAGTCCGTTGAGTCCCACCATGGCAAAACTGTTGCCCGTAAGCATTGCCACAAAACAGCTTGCCGAGAACATGAGGAATATTGTCAAAAGATTGATTCCCATCCACACAAAGCAAGACGCCACATCAAAAAACAATCCGTACCCCGTAAGGCTTAGGATAATCAGTATAATGCCATTCAGGATAATAGGTGCTGTCATCAGGGTAAAACCTGCAAGAACTGATGAGATATAGTTTGCCGTTCTTGATACAGGCAGGCTGTGGACAAATACAGATGTCTTTTTTGAGTGCACAAATCTGAATATCAAAAGTGCCACAACGGTGGGTACAAAATAAGCAACAAATTGCGGAAAGAACAAACATACATCGTCAAGAATAAGTGCCTCACCATATTGCTCCATATACCGCCAGGTATCGTTTTTGTCTATATCAAACATTATCAGCATACTTGTAAGCATAAATAAAATGATGAAATACAGCACCGAACCCCACATATATCTTCTTACTGTTGATTTGTATATACCCTTGTTAAATAATGATATTTTTGAAGTCATAACCCAAACCTCCCAACTCATAAATAAATACCTCTTCAAGTGTAAGGCTTACCCTTTCGCACAGGATTGGTGTCAGAGCCTTTATCTGTCTATCGGTTTCCTTGGGGTCGCCTTTGACAATAAGGCTGAAAACAGAACCCGTCTTTGATATATGCAAAATGTTTTCCATTTCAGGGAGCTTTGCCGCAAACTCATCAAGAAGCACCACCTGATACTTGTGAACATTGCCTTTCAGGTCATCCAGAGGCTTTTCAAGAATCATCTTGCCTTTATGTATAATTCCCACCCAGTCACAAATATCCTCCAGCTCCCTCAAATTGTGGGATGAAACCAAAACCGTCATCTCTCTGTCAGCAACGTCTGCAATCACAAGGTTTAAAACCTGCTTTCTCATTACCGGGTCAAGTCCGTCAAGGGGTTCGTCCAAAATAAGCACATCCGGCATGGCAGACAGGGAAAGCCAGAACGCAACCTGTTTTTTCATACCCTTTGACAGCTTTCGTATCTGACGTTTTTCGTCAATTTTAAATACCTGACCTATGGTTTCATATCGTTCCTGGCTGAAATTTGGATACACGTCTTTATAAAATTTTGCCATTTCCTTTATGCTGAACGTGCTGTAATAAAACCAGTCATCCGAAATATTTAATACCGTCTGTTTTACCAAGGCATTCTCAAATACCGGTTGGTCATTTATTGTTATCTCGCCGCTTTGAGGTTTCAGCACTCCGTTTATATGATTTATAATAGTGGTTTTTCCGGCACCGTTTGGTCCGATAAGTCCATATATCGTACCTTTTCTGACTTCAAGGGAAAATTCATCAAGAACCTTGAAATTGTCAAAGTATTTTGTAACACTTTTAACCTTTATCATAAAGAATCCTCCTTTTCGGAATATACATTGTTGATAATGTTTTGCAGCTTGAATTTTTCTTCGCCCAAAAACGCCAACTCTTTTGCCGCCTGTCTTAACGCATCATAAAGTTCTTCCGTGCGTTTTGTGCTTATCTCTTTAGAAACAGACGCTACAAAGTTCCCTTTACCTTTTACGCTGTAAATAAATCCGTCCTGCTCAAGCTGTTTGTATGCCCTTTGCACAGTATTCGGATTCACAGTAAGTTCAATGGAAAGCTCTCTCACCGACGGAAGCTGTTCATCCTGGCTTAAAATTCCGTTTATAATAAGCTCCCGAAGCCCTGACTCTATCTGTTCGTGCAAAGTTCTGCCATCTTTATAGTCCAGATTTATCATACACTCACCTCCTTGGCAATTTAACTGTATTATTTGTATTAATACAGTTAATATAGCACAGTTTTTTTCATATGTCAATGGTTTTTTTGCAAAAAAAATTTAAGGGCTTGCAGTAATTACTGCAAGCCCTTAATAAAACTAGTCTTTTTCTACTTTCCATTTTAAAATTGAACCGTCGGTGGCGTTTATCTCTGCGTCGTACTCTGTTGTATCCTTTTTAAAGTCCACCTCGTATTTCCACACTCCGCCATCATGTTCAAGTTCAACCCTGTCAAAAATTACACTCTCTGTTGTTACATCGGCTTTTTTCAGAGCAATTTCCTTTGCCTTTTCCTCGCCGATAAATCTTGACTTTTCTTCATCGGTAGGCGTGGAATTGTTGTTCATACCGGTATTATTACTGTTAGTCATGCCGTTGTTGTTACTGTTGTTCATACTGCCGTTATCGCCATTACTCATGCCGCCAACATTACCTTGCACAGTATTTTTTACATCATTCATCATATCCTTTTCGGCATCCACCACCGAAGAAACGCCTTCTTTCACCTGCTGTCCGCCTTGTTCAATGGCTCTTTGTCCATTTTCAGCCTCACCGCAACCTGCCATCAGGCATACCGCCAAAAGTACTGCGGTCATTAATGAAATCATTTTTTTCATAATCTAATTCATCTCCTTTAACCATATTATATCTCTTTAATAAAAAAATATAACAAAAATGACCGGAGCATTGCTCCGGTCATCAACTATACCTTAACCAAAATATCTCTTCAGAAGTCCCTCAAGACCACGTCCATGTCGAGCTTCGTCGCGTGCCATCTCATGAACTGTATCATGGATTGCGTCGAGGCCGTTCTTCTTTGCACAAGATGCCAAATCAAACTTGCCCTGAGTTGCACCGTATTCGCAATCAACTCTCCATCTAAGATTGTCTTTTGTTGTAGCCTTCATATTGGGCTCAAGGTCCTCGCCAAGGAGTTCTGCAAACTTCGCAGCATGTTCTGCTTCTTCAAAAGCAGCTTTTTCCCAATAAAGTCCAACTTCGGGATAACCTTCACGGTGAGCAATTCTTGCCATGCAGAGATACATTCCAACTTCTGCACATTCACCATTGAAGTTTGCCATAAGCTGTTCAAAGATATACTTTTTATCTTCTTCGCTGATATCAGGGTTGTATTTTACAGTCTTGCCGTAAACACCATATTCATGCTCTGCAGCAAGTGCTGCACCTTCCTGCATTTCCTTGAACTTTTCAGCAGGAACCTTGCACACAGGACAAGCTGCGGGAGGAGCATCTCCCTCATGAACATAACCACATACCGAACATACAAATTTTTTCATAACTTTTTCCTCCTAAGTTTTAATCTTTTTACACTGCGAACACTTTCCCATAAACATGGTATGGTGTTCAAAAATTTCTCCATCATACATATCTGCCGCCCAGGAATTGAAGTTTTCAAAGGGCTTCGCCTCTATATCATCAATTCGTCCGCACTGTGTGCAATAAACATGATAATGAATATCAGGGTTCCCGTCAAAATGTTCACTGGATGTGCCAATATGCAATTTTTGGATAGTTCCGTTTTCCGAAAGCATCGACAAGTTCCTGTACACCGTGCCAAGACTGATGTTTGGAATAACCTTTCTCACCTCGGAATAGACCCAGTCGGCTGTTGGATGACACTTTGTACTTTGTACCACCTGCAAAATCGCCTCCCGTTGTCTGCTTCTTTTTGTTGTCGTCATAACAGCACCTCATTTATTAATATTGATAACTGTTACTATTATTATAGCAGATGATTTTTATTTGTCAAGGCTTTTTTGAAAAATTTTCTAAAAATTTTTCAAAAATAAAAGAACCACCGAATTGATAGTACAATCCGGTGGTATCCATTTGTATTAAAGATTATTCACAATCCTCACAATTACCCTCGCACTGGCAACCGTCACAGTCGCCATCACAGTCAAACTCAAATTCAATCGTTTCACCGCAATGCGGGCAAAGAATTTCGCCATCCATAATATCCTCAGTTGTAACAATTATATCTTCACCACAACCCTGACAACAAATCTGGAATTCCTCATCCTCGTCATCATATTCGTCATACTCGTCAAATACCTCGTTGCCGATAACATCAATTTCTTCTTCCAAATCATCAATCTGGTCTGCGATGAAGCCTTGCTCCATATCTATTGCATCAATTTCCTCTGCTGCAGCATTCAAAAAGTCTATAATTTCAGCAATAAGTCTTGCCTCGTCTTTCTCCTTATCAAGTTTCATTCCATCAGCAAGACCTTTGAGGTATGCTGCACGGTTTGTTAATTCTGACATTTATGTCGCCTCCTTATTTTTAAAAAACAGACTCAAACCTGAAACTATGGGTTTGAGTCTTTGAAAACATATTAAACTCTTGAAAGATATTCAGCTGTTCTTGTGTCGATTTTGATAACATCACCCTCGTTGATAAACGCAGGAACAGTAACAACTGCACCTGTTTCAACTGTTGCAGGCTTTGTAACGTTTGTTGCTGTGTTGCCCTTAACACCGGGTTCTGTAGCAGTAACTTCAAGTTCTACAAAAGTGGGGGGTTCAACAGCAAATACGTTGCCCTTGTATGAAAGAATCATAACCTTCATATTTTCCTTTACGAACTTGAGAGCGTCACCCAGCTCATTTTCGCTGAGGGGAACCTGTTCATATTCTTCATCCATAAAGTAATAGAGACCGCCATCTTCGTAGAGGTATTCCATTTCCTTTCTTTCGATGTGAGCCTTGGGAACTTTTTCTGTAGGGTTAAAGCTCCTTTCAACAACACCGCCTGTAACGATGTTCTTCATTTTTGTTCTTACGAAAGCAGCACCTTTACCTGGTTTTACATGCTGAAATTCAACAACCTGATAAACGTTGCCTTCAAATTCAAAAGTAATGCCGTTTCTGAAATCACCAGCAGATATCATTGGTATTTCCTCCTAACCATTTTATTCTATACTATATTGTATACTACTATTCCAAAAAAATCAAGATAAATTTTATATTATACCCAATTTTATTAAAGTTCTATCAATTCCTTTGTAACCGGCGAAAGATTCTGACAACCATCTTCGGTCACACAAACCAAATCCTCAATTCTCACACCGCCAAAATCCGGAATATAAATTCCAGGCTCACAGCTTACAACCATGCGAGGCAAAAGTACGATTTCATACCTTGGCGACAGATTTGGGAATTCATGTACTAAAAGTCCAACACCATGCCCAAGGGAATGTCTGAAATATTCACCATAACCTTTGGACGCAATATAATCCCTTGCCACCTTATCCGCTTCACAGCCCTTTACCCCGCTGCGTATAAAATCAAGTGCCATCTGTTGAGCAATCTTCACCGTATTATATATCTTCTTCTGCTTCTCCGTTGCCTTGCCCACAACAACAGTACGGGTCATGTCCGAACAGTATCCATCAAGAACACACCCAAAATCCAAGGTAACAAAATCACCTTTTTCAATCTTCTTGTCGGTGGGCACTCCGTGGGGCAGACTTGTTCTTGCTCCTGATATGGCTATTGTGTCAAAAGAGGTTTTTTCCGCACCATGCTTCCTCATAAAATATTCAATTTCCAAGGCTATGTCTTTTTCACGAACACCGGGTTTTATAAATCCCAGAATATGTTCAAAGGCCTTGCAACCCAGTTCCTCAGCCTGTCGGATTTTTTCCAATTCGTCAGGGGTCTTTATCATTCGCAGGGAATTGACCTCACCGGAACAAAATATAAGTTCACAGTTCTTTGTAGCCTCAGCCAGTTTCTTATACTGTCCGGCGCTTACAACATCATCTTCAAAAACAAGCTTTTCCAGAGATTCTTGTGCCACAATTTCACCAACTGACTTAATCCAATCATTAGTCTCAGTCAAAACAAATCCGCTGGTCTCCTTGTCTGCCTGTTCGATATATCTGGAATCTGTGAACAAAAACTTATTGTTCTTTGTTATAAGCACAGCACCCTCGCCACCAGTAAAACCGCTGAAATACCTCATGTTATAAGGAGAGGTCAACAGGACGCCATCTGATTTCTCTAAAATACCCCCAAGACGTTTAATCATTTTTCATCCCCCTGTAAATCTCCTGAATTGCAACTGCGTCCCGAGTTTGAGAACCCCTTGATTCACAAATTATAATGGGTGACAGGTCACGTTTTGCCACAATCTCTGCAATAGGTGTAAATTCCGGCTCAAATTCTGTCTCATCAAATCTATGATGCTTCTTTTCACCGCTGTTGGTATATTCAATTCTGCTGTAGTGTGCATGAAAGTTCTTTAAGCGATATTCACCAAGGTGTTTGTGGATTGTATCAAAAATCCTTTCAAAATCCTCATTGGTCTTAAGTCCACCAAGGGTCTGGGAATTCACATGACCAAAATCTATGGTTGGTATAAGCCGTTCATCAATTTTGCAAAGTTCGCAAACCTCTTCAACAGTTCCAAGCTGCTTTACCTTGCCCATGGTTTCGGGACAAATGCTTATGTCGCCATAACCTGCGGCATCTGCCGCTGCAACCGCACGGCTCAAGGTGTCCTTGGCAAGAGCCAGTGCCTCACGCCTTGTAATATCACCGCAAGAACCCGAGTGAACCACTATTCTTTTAGCACCCATACATTTGGCTATATACAATGTTTTAAGGATATAATCTATACTCTTGTCACGTTTTTCTTCTTCGACAGAGGAGAGACTTATATAATACGGAGCATGTACAGACAAGGCTATTCCGTATTCGGCTGCATTTTTGCCAAGTTTTTTTGCAGCCTCGTCAGAAATTTTGACACCCTTTCCGCATTGATATTCGTATGCACCAAGTCCGTTTTCTGAAACCCACAAGGGTGCTTCCAGAGATGACTTGTGTTTTGCTTCATAAAATGCCTCGCAGTTGCCTGCAGGACCAAACAATGCACCCACAAAAATCACTCCATATCTCTTACTTCATATTTTTAAGTATTGCCCTTTCAAACTTTCGTTTAAACTTTACAAAACCATCTTCTACCTCAGAAATAGGGTTTACCAATATGGTATGCATTTTCAGATAATTGCCACCCCATACATCTGTAAAGAGCTGGTCCCCAACCAAGGCCGTTTCTTTTGGCAACACTCCCATATTGCGACATGCCCTTTTCAAAAAGTGGCTGCAAGGCTTTAATGCCCTTGCAAAATATTCTGTGTCCACACTTTCCGCAAAGGTTTTTACCCTTTTGGAGTTGTTGTTTGAGATAAGATATACCCCAAACCCCGCATCTTTAAGCCCCTTTATCCAAAGTGCTGTCCTCTCATCAGGCACAGGCATAGCATAGGTTGCCAAAGTGTTGTCAATATCGAATATAAACGCCTTTACGCCCTCAGCCTTCAGCTTTTGGATATCAATATCAAAAACAGTATTAACAAAAGTTTTGGGCAAAAATATATTACTCATTTATTAAACCCTCATTTATGAAAGTTTTGCTTTCACTATTTCGTTTATCATTTTTCCGTCGGCTCTGCCCTTGACTTTTGGCATAACAACTCCCATAATCTTGCCCATATCTTTCATTGACGCAGCCCCCGTTGTTTCTATTGCCTCGGCAACAATCACTTCAAGTTCTTCTTTGGTGAGCTGTTTGGGGAGATATGCAAGCAAGATTTCAATTTCACGCTTGATATCACCAATCAAATCGTCCCTGCCGCTTTTTTCGTATTCAGGAAGAACGTCACGGCGTTTTTTAAGTTCTTTTGCAATTACTTCAATTACGCCCTCTTCATCAAGTTCTGTAAGATTGTCCTTCTCGAACTGCAAAATTGCTGAACGTATCATCTGAACGGTGTTCTTTCTGATGGTATCCTTTTCTTTCATTGCGTCCTTTAAATCCTGCATCAATGTTTCTTTAAGTCCCATTATTCAAGTACTCCTTTACTATAATTTTTTCTAAAAACAAAGTCGCCATCAGCATTTGACGGCGACTCAAAATAAACTGTAAAAATTATCTGAACTTGCGTTTTCTTGCAGCTTCTGATTTCTTCTTACGTTTTACACTGGGTTTTTCATAATGTTCCCTTTTTCTAACTTCTGACAAAACACCTGCCTTCGCACATGAACGTTTAAAACGGCGAAGTGCACTATCTAATGATTCGTTATCTTTAACTCTGATTTCAGCCATTACTGATTTCCCTCCCTCCAAAATGAATTGGAAATGTGGATTCTTTGGTGTCAAATAAGTTTTAAAAAAATTCTACCTTATCAATTATAACGGCTTTTTTTATTTATGTCAAGCATAAATTTTTACTTATATTTTAAAAACTTCTGTACCCCTTGAAATCAGTAGCTTTGAGCAAAATTATTTATTTTTTTGTTTCATTTGGCATAAAACTTCAATAGCATCAGAGAGTCCGCCAACACTGTCAATAAGTCCGCAATCCACCGCTTCTTCGCCAAAGAGAATGGTTCCTACATCATTTGCAATCTCATCTGTCTCCAGCATAATTTCACGCAGTTCATCCGCCTTAATTTTTGAATTGCGCTCCACAAAATCTATAACCCTCTCCTGAACCTTGGTAAGATACTCAAACATCTGATACACACCAATGATAACCCCGCTTGTTCTGATTGGGTGAATGGTCATTGTGGCAGAGGGCACAATAAACGAATGCTTGGCAGACACAGCCAGCGGCACACCTATACTGTGCCCACCACCAAGCACAATCGACACCGTAGGTTTTTTCATGCTGGCAATCATTTCTGATATTGCAAGACCTGCTTCAACATCTCCGCCCACGGTATTGAGCATGATAAGCAATCCGTCAATATCTTCATCCTGTTCAATCTCCACAAGTTTGGGTATCACATGCTCATACTTGGTGGTCTTGGTATCGGAGGGCAAATTTGTGTGCCCCTCAATCTGTCCCACAATACTGAGGCAATATATATTCATCCTCGAATTTTTTATATGGACTCCGCCCATATCCTTTATTTGTTCAAATTTTTCGTCATTTTTGTTTTCTGACATTTTTCTTTTTTCTCTCCCTTATTTTTTTGTTGATATATTTTGATAACTGTGATATACTGAATTTGATTATTTTTTATTTTAACCACAGGATGGTGATATTATGCCGATTAAAGTTTCAGACTCGCTTCCTGCAATTGAGATTTTGAACAACGAAAACATATTTGTAATTACCGAAACGCGGGCTATGACACAGGATATCAGACCCCTTGAAATTGCTGTGCTTAATCTCATGCCCACAAAAATCGAAACCGAAACCCAGCTTTTGAGGGTTTTGGGCAATACTCCTCTCCAGATAAATGTTCAGTTCATCAACACAAAAACACACGTATCAAAAAACACCTCAAAAAGTCATATTGAAACATTTTACAAAACCTTTGATGATATCAAAGACAGTAAGTTCGACGGTCTTATTATCACAGGGGCACCCGTTGAAAACATGGAATTTGAGGAAGTTGACTACTGGCAGGAGCTTTGTGAAATCATGGAGTGGTCAAAGACCAATGTAACCTCCACATTCCACATCTGTTGGGGTGCACAGGCTGCACTTTATTACCATTATGGTGTTCCCAAGCACCAATTGTCTGAAAAGATGTTTGGTGTTTTTGAGCATACAGTTGTGCCTGAAAAGAAACACAAAATCCTTCTCCGTGGGTTTGATGACACCTTTTTTGTTCCTCATTCCCGTCACACCTGTACAATCGAAGAAGATGTCAACAAAGTCCCCGCTCTTGAAATTCTTGCTTCTTCAAAAGAAGCCGGCGTTTATATAATCACCGACAAAAACGAACGCAGATTTTTCATCACGGGACACTCAGAATATGATGCAAACACCCTGAAGGGCGAATATGAACGTGACGTGGCAAAGGGACTTTCCATAAAAGTTCCCAAAAACTACTTTCCCGATAATGACCCCACAAAAGAACCCATGGTGAAGTGGCGTTCCCACGCAAATCTTCTGTATTCCAACTGGCTTAACTATTTTGTATACCAGACAACACCTTATGACATCAAAACAATAAAATAACAAACGAGGTCACATATATGACACAGCAAAAAAACATAACCGTAAACTGTCCCGCATGTTTCGAGGACAGTCAATTCAAAATATATTCTTCAATCAATATAACCGAAAATCCGGATTTGAAAAGCGGTATATTTGACCGCAGTATTTTCAAGTTTACCTGTCCCCTGTGCGGGGAAGAAATCCTTGTCGCATATGACTGCACCTATACGGATTCTGCAAACAAATACATCATCGCACTTGTTTCAGATCCCAGCGATGCGAACACATCAATCTTGTCGGTGGACGGCTATACCCTGAGGGTTGTACGTTCAATCAATGAATTTGTAGAAAAAATCGCATTACTTGAAGACGGAATTGACGATAAGGTTGTGGAACTTTACAAAATTATGCTTGAGGACCAATTTGAGGACGAACGACCGGGGTCAAACATCCTTGGCATATACTATGGCGGAAGAAATTTTGAAGAAAACAATCTGATGTTCTTCATCATTACCGACAACTCTCAAAATTGTCGTGCTATGCTTTCCATGCAGGTGTACGAGACAATAGAGACACAATTCAAAGATTCTGCCGAAAAATTCGCCAATCATTCAGAAATCAACAGACTTTGGGCTATTGATGTTCTGCAAAGCGGATTTGAGTCCACAGACAAATAGCAAACAATCTGGTTATATTTCAAAAACCCTTTCCATAAAATGTATGGGAGGGGTTTTCTTATGTTTATTTCATTTCGGCTAAACCGAACCTTTCTTATTATTTTTTTGTTAATTATTATCCTGTCGGGAGCAACCTACGGGATTTTTCGCAATGTCAGCATTGATACCACCAAAGACACCATCCCTGAAACAAAGTCTTCTTCCCAGGCACAGAAAGATTTTATAAAGTGGGTTGATTTCAAGGTTACATCCTCCGCTATGACCGCTGCCATGAAACTGGATATTGAAAGTCACGGGACGGATACTCCTCTTGACTGGGTTGAACTTCTTGCAGTTCTTGGTGTAAATTACGGCGGTGACTTTTCTTCATTTCGCCAAGCCGACCTGACTGCGCTTGCCGACCGCATAAAAAAAGGCGAGAAAATAGAAGATATCACCCGTGATATGAAATATTATTCTTATTATCACGAGACATACAGTGCAGTTTTAGGTGAGTTGCTTGGTGAATATCAAATTCAGGAGAAATCCGATGATGGTGAAATTATATGGGTCAAAAAATATGGTCTGAAAGGTTTTTCACCTATTGCAAAAAATTATGGATATTCCCATTATGACGATTTCGGTGCAAGCCGTTCATATGGTTACAAGAGAAAGCATCTGGGACATGATATGATGGGCAACATAGGCACACCTATAATAGCCGTGGAGAGTGGCACTGTTGAAGCTATTGGATGGAATCAATACGGTGGGTGGCGTCTTGGAATCCGGAGCTTTGACAAAAAAAGATACTATTATTATGCACATCTCCGCAAAAACCACCCCTATCCTCAGGACCTGTCCATAGGCCACACCGTCAAAGCTGGTGATGTGATAGGATATCTGGGAATGACGGGATATAGTGCAAAGGAAAACGTAAACAACATCGACACACCTCATTTGCATTTTGGTATCCAGCTTATATTTGACGAATCCCAAAAAGACGGCAACGGAGAAATATGGATTGACTGCTATGAAATCACAAAATTTTTATCGCAAAACTGTTCTGAAGTCACAAAAGAGGATTTGACTGGTGAAAAGCGACGAAAATATGATTTCTTTGAGGCATCGGTTGAAAATATGGAATGAGAAAGGACTTTTTTTATGTATGTTATAAAAATGAAAACCATTATATACTACTTAGCCATAATCGTTGTATCTCTGGTAAGCATTGGTATAATACGAATTTATGAAAATCCTGCTGCACCCACAACTGCAGTCCAGACTGCCGAGAATTCAACCCCACAAAGTTCCGCATTGCTCTTTGATTCAAATAAAGAGCCGGAGATTGATGTCCCCATACTGATGTATCACAATATTTTCCGCAGCAGCAATGCACATGGAGACTACATAATTTCAGAGTCAGCTTTTGAGGAAGACCTTAAGTTTCTCTCCGAAAACGGATATACCACAATAGTTATGCAGGACCTCATAGACTACACCATGGGCAAATGCGACCTGCCCGATAAACCTGTTGTCCTGACCTTTGATGATGGATATTTCAACAACTTCGCCTACGCCTTTCCTCTGCTCCAAAAATATAAATCCAAGGCAGTTATTTCAATTATCGGTTACTACACAGACCTCTACACCAAATCTCCTGACGAAAATCCGTCTTATTCCCATGTAACATGGTCCGATATAAAAGAAATGATGAAGTCAGGGCTTGTTGAGTTCCAGAACCATTCCTACAATCTCCACACCACTGACAAGGGTCGGAACGGCACCAAGAAAAAACGCGGTGAATCCCTTGCCGACTACAAAGCAACACTAACTACAGATTTAGGCAAAATGCAGGACGCTTTTGCCAGCAATACAAACTATACACCCACCACTTTTACATATCCCTTCGGCAGTGTGAGCAACGATTCGTTTGATATAATAAAGGAGATGGGATTCAAAGCCTCCCTCTCCTGCGAAAGCGGAATGAATCATATATCCCGTGACCCTGAATGCCTTTATATGATGAAACGTTACCTCAGGACACCAAAAAAATCAGCAGAAGCCCTGCTTAAATAACAAACAAAGTGCGTACAGCTTGGCTGTACGCACTTTCTTATATCATATCTTTTTGCATTAATCTTTTCTTTTCTTCTTTGAATACTTTTTTTCGCACTCTTATGTATGCGATAATCGTGGCAATACTTGTCAAGCCCCAGCTCACCGGATATGAAAAATAGACTGTACTGAGTTCTTTTCGCAATGGAAAAACTGTAAAAATCCACACAACGCGCAACAGACAAACAAAAACTGCATTTATAACTGTAGGTGAAACCGCTTTTCCCAGTCCGCGAAGAGCTCCATTCAAAACCTGTCCCGGAGCGTACAGGACATAACTTCCCATAAGAATGGAAAGCTTCATAAATCCAATTTTAATTACCTCTTGTCCATCGGTGAAAAATCCCAACAAGAACTCGCCTGCCATCAAGACAATAACCGCAAAAACGCTGGTTGATATAATACCAAAAATCAAACTGTTTCTTACAGATGCATCCACGCGGTCAAACTTTCTTGCGCCCATATTCTGTCCAACAAAACTGATAACCGCCTGCTCCGCAGATGCCAACAGTAAAAAGCCAAACACCTCTACGTTTGAAGCAACAGCATTCCCTGCCACAGCATCTTTGCCAAAAAAGTTTATTGATGACTGAATTATAACGTTCGACAGGCTGAACATAACGCCGTTGATTCCTGACGGGATACCTATGCCTATAATCTTATTAAACTCTCTTTTATAAATCTTAAGTTTGGAGAGTCTTAACCTAAATTCATCATCATTCTTTCTCAAAAGGATGATAATAGCAACCGCAGAAATCGCCTGAGATACTATTGTTCCCAAAGCAACCCCCACAACCCCTAACTTAAACACAATCACACACACAAGGTTCAAAACCACATTGGCAACCCCTGCAAATGACAGTATATATAAAGGTCTTTTTGTATCACCCGCTGACCTGAGGATTGCAGCACCAAAGTTATACGTCAACGCTGCAGGTACTCCCAGAAAAAACACCCTCATATATAATGCTGCCTGGTCAATTACGTCAACCGGTGTACCCATAAGGCCAAGAAAATATGCCGACCCAAACCAACCAACAAGGGCAAGGGGAACTCCCACTATCAACCCCAGAAGAATTGATGTATGGATTGCCCGCTTAAGCCCCTCCTTATTATCTGCACCGTAGTATTTCGAACATACCACGTTGATTCCCACAGAAAGTCCAATGAACAAATTAAGTATCAGATTGGTAAGATGGGAGGTTGACCCCACAGCCGCAAGGGCAGTATCCCCTACAAACTTTCCCACCACCATGGTATCTGCCGCATTATACAACTGTTGCAGAAAGCTGGATGCTATTATTGGAAGAACAAAAAATATGTACTTTTTAACAATCGAACCCGTTGTCAAATCTATTCCGAATTTCATTATACCGTCGCCTCTTATTTGTCAGAATTTTAAATATTTCCTTTTTATTTTATCATCTTTACTATTTTTGTCAATACAAAATGTATCAATATTTTATACTTATTTTCAATTTGTAGCATTTTGTCGATTTCTTTCATATTATACAGAGAGGTTCACTTTTAAATCTATGAAGAAAGGAACAACAAATATGTTGAATATACAATCATTATACCCCGAAGGCTATGCATATGTGCCTATACAAAAGGCAAGTGACAGAAACCTTTACAGCCCCGAGATGGGTCTCTCCCGCGGAACTATATTCCCGACTCTTGACCTGCCTCTTGGGGTTTATGGAAAACAAACCTTAGGCAAGGAGGCGTCTGAAAGATGAATGAACGCAATGCCCTTATGAAAGAAATTATGGCATATTCCTTTGCCGCATATGAGTGGAATCTTTATCTTAACACACACCCCACGGACCGTATGGCTTTGGAGATGTTTCGTAAAATGGCGGCAAAGGCCAAGGAACTCAAAATGCAGTATGCAGAAAAGTTCGGGCCTATCGTTGCCGAAGACGTAAACAACACACAGGAATGGACATGGGTATGTGACCCCTGGCCCTGGAACAATTAAGGAGGTATTTACTTTATGTGGAATTATCAAAAACGCTTACAGTATCCAATAAATATAAAAAATCCAAATCCAAAACTTGCATCATTTATTGTCAGCCAGTACGGTGGTCCTAACGGCGAAGCAAATGCCGCGTTGCGTTATCTGTCACAGCGCTTTTCAATGCCCAACGGCATTACAAAAGCAACACTTACAGATATTGGCACAGAAGAACTTGCACATCTTGAAATGGTGGGTACACTTATCCACCAGCTTGCAAAGAATGCTACAACCACCGAAATTGAAAACAGTCCTATGGCGCCATATTTCATTGACCACGGAAGAGGCGTATACGCCATATCATCAGGCGGAAACCCCCAAAAAGCAGAAGAGTTTGCTGTCACAGGTGACCCTATAGCAGACCTTGTTGAGGATTTAGCTGCAGAACAAAAAGCTCGTGCTGTTTATGACAACATCCTGAGAGTTTCAGATGATCCGGATGTGAATGATGTTATAAAGTTCCTCCGGGAACGTGAAGTTGTACACTTCCAAAGATTTGGCGAAGCATTAGACTCCATTCAGAACAAGCCAGCAAGCAGAGACACTTTCTATATGGTAATGAAAAAAGATTAAAACCATTTAACAAAAAACAGTCTGTGTAAAATTTACACAGACTGTTTTTTAAACCCTTTAAACCTGAGAAACGAAACTCCCACCACTAATTGAGAAATAATTGCAATGGCAAATAACAAAGCCGGAGAAATTATTGAGGCTACAGAAGTTGCTATCAGTGTCCCTACATTATTTACAATCATTCTCCATGCATTATACGGTCCTGCAATTTGCGCCGGAACAATTTTGAGCAATGCCGCCGGGATAGAGATGTCCACAATATTTCTCCCTAAGAGAATTACCGTGTATACTATAAAAAAGACCATTTTATTCTGGATGAAAAGTAAGGGCAGCAACAAAAACACCAGACTGCCTAAAAACGTCTGAACATGCTGTGGCACCCGAATGGAAACTATTCCGGATATAGCACATCCCGCAAACATTGCCGCAGAGGAAAGTGGAACCATCATTGTGGAAACCGACTTATCAAAGCCTATATCAAAAGCAACAATAGCCAAAATCCCTACCGTTCCCGTCGCAAATCCCCTACACAAATTTGCAACAAACAACTTGTAAAAAGCCGGGTGTTTGAACACTTTTTCGAGTTTTATTTTTTTGCCATCTTTCTTTTGTTGTATACTATCCATATCTATCAGAGGTTTTTGGAGTGAATATAAAACTCCACTGACTACAGCAAATATAGCAGAGACTATAAACGCCACAAGCATAAGCATTTTATAGTCGAAACGGCTTGTCAACCCCGAAATCAGTGAGCTGAAGCCCATGCTAAACACACCGGAAATAATTCCTGAAATCGCCATAACAGGTGCATATTCATCGGGGTCAAAAATAAAATACGGTTGCTTATACTCGCATATCGTACTGAGGGCTATAGTTATGGTCTGAAAAACACCCACTGTCAGCAACAGAATAAAAATCCCCACAGGTGCATCATTCAAAACACAAACTGGCAGATATAACAAAAACATTAGTCCATAGGGCAACTGAACCAACATCATTCTCTTCATAACATTTCCTCTGTCCGCCCATTTTGAACAAAACACAGTGGCAAGAACATTGACTATCTGCAAAAGAGTTGTATGTATGTAATTTAAACGACTGGAAAGTCCAAGCACCTCAATCAGGGTCTGCATAAGAGGTCCCGACGCGCATAAGAGCGATGCTGAACGCAAAGCTGATGCAACAATATAAAAAATCTTATTATTCCTTGCAACATTTGTCATGAAATCAGCCCCCCCTTGTGCCCTTATACCCACATAGTACCAGATACTCCAATCTTTTGCAACAAAAAAAGCAGACAAATTTTTATATTTTTTGTCCTTTTATATTCCCGAGCAAATATATCCTTGTCAACTATTTCTATATCTTATTAGATATTCCTTGCAAAGCAACAAAAAGAACCGCCAAAAGCGGTCCTTTAACTATTTTTATTCAACAATGTTATTGGGATATTCTATATCAAAAACCCTGTCGCAGAGATTAAACGCTGTGCCTCTGACCGTATCATTTTCGCTTATCTTGACCTTATATACTTCCAGTTCTTTAATAAGTGCCGGATATGCTCTATTTTTCATTTCTTCTACGCCTTTATCTATAAGTACTTCCAACTCATCAAAGCTTCCTGTATTTATCACTATTGCACCTGGTCGGCAAAGATTCACAAGATTTGCAAGACCTATGCCAAGATATTTTGCACATTCATTGACAGCATAAATCGCCGCCTCATTTTTACAAGCAAACTCTTGTGCCACATGTTTGAGGTCTATCCCAGACTCTCCGCTGGTTTCCTCATACAATCTTATAACCCTCTGCTCCGAACACATTGTTTCAAGGCATCCCTTGTTTCCGCAGAAACACATTTCTCCATTCTTTTCCACAGTGGTATGACCAATTTCGCCCAGCATGGCTCTATTAATTTCACCATCATAATACTGACTGGCACCAATACCATTTTGCAAATCAACCAACAGCATATTATCTCTCTGTATTGACCTGTCACAACAAAAAAGCCACACCGCTTTAATAAGTGATATGTTTTCCACAAATACAGGCAAATCCGTTTCTTTTTCAAGCATTCCTTTAAGGTCAACATCTTTCCATTTAAGACTGGACGACACAATGAAACGACTGTGGTCCAGAACCATGCCCGAAATAGAAATGCCTATGCCCAATATTTTCTCACAACTGTATTCATTTATTAAAGAAAACACATCTTCTCTTATAAGTTCAACCATCTTTTGCGGTTGCAGGTTTTCTTCGTTTATAGTCTTTTGCTTTATAATCCTGCCTTCAAGATTTGTATACGAAATGCTGATACTGTCTATGCCCAGAAATATACATATCAATCCATATTCATCAGCACCAAACTTCAAAAGCATACCTTTTCTTCCTACACGCTCCGCTTTCTCTGTTCCACTTTCTGTAACAAGCTTTTTTGATATAAGATAATTTACTATATTTGTCATAGACGACATTGAAAGGCCCGTATCATGTGCAATAGTAGGGCGTGCCACATCAGGGTTTTTCCTTATGTAATTTAACACCTTAAGACGGTTCATTTTCCGTATAAGCTGAGCATTTGCCGCTACCTGATTCATTTTGCAACTTCTTCCTCTCATCAAATAAATACCAAGCAATTATAACATTTAAATTTTCGTTTGTCAATGCAGTAACCTCTTGACATATAGACATAATTTTGGTAGAATGTTATTGGTTGATTAAGACATTATTTTGATTTTGATTTCTCAAATATACATTTCCCCCAACAATCAAAATTCTTGACATTCCATGGTTATTTTGATATAATTAATTTATTCAATGGATAAATTAATTATCCATGCTTAAAGAATGTAGGAATTTGTTTATGAAAAAATCAACTGACTTTCGTTACAACACTGGCGCGACAAAGGTTCCCTTGGCTGCTGTAGGTAAAAACTACAATGTTCATGACCTGATGGAGATAATCCGTTTTCTTATGCAGGGTGATGGCAAGGAGCACGATGAGGCGTTAAAAGCTGTATGAGAGCAGGTTAAAAAACTGGAAGCAAAGGGTGTTGCACAGATTGCCCACTTTGGACCTCTTTATAGATTTAAAATTGTTGAAGAGATGGGTTACAACGCTGATGAAATCGCAAAGACCTGTCCAAACTGTGAGGAAGTATTCTACAAGAGATTTACTCACCTCCCACTCTATGGTTTGAGTGACGAGCAGCTTAAATATATGGCTGATGTTGTTCTGGAATCTGTAGCAGAAATGCAGAGCGGCAAATAAATAAGATTTTATTTGTGTGCAGTTTATCTGAAGCTTGGCAAACTGCACCTGATTTAAAACTCTTATCTATTTTCCGCAAATAAGAGTTTTGCTATTTCTTGCCGCAGCGGACGGCGGATTGGAGATTATTATGAAGATTAAGTGGGGCGTAATCGGTTGTGGCGGCATTGCAGACCGCAGAACCATACCCGGAATGATAGAATCCGACAACGTGGAATTGGTTGCCGTTATGGACGCAAACCTTGACGCAGCAAAGCGTGTTGCTGCCAAGTATGGTGTTGACAACGCTTTTGATAATTACAATGATTTGCTTAATATGGATGAAATCCAGGCAGTATATATCGCATCTCCTGTATTTTGCCACAAGGAGCAGTGTATTGCTGCTGCAAAAGCAAAAAAACATATTTTCCTTGAAAAACCCATGGGGCTTTCGGTTACTGAGGCTGAAGAAATCGCAGATATATGCAAACAGGAAGGTGTGAAACTTGGCGTAGCATTTATGATGCGTTTTCACAATTATCACCAGAAGATGCGTGAAATTATACAAAACGGAACCCTTGGCGAGGTTGTTTCTGCCAGAGCACAATTCACATGCTGGTATCCTGAAATGGAAAATTGCTGGAGACAGAACAAGAACCTGTCCGGCGGCGGTGCAATGATTGATATGGGTATCCACGCCATTGACCTCATCCGCTTTATAACAGGACTGGAGATTTCAGAATATGCCGGTTTTGCCGGAAATCAGATTTTTAAATACAACGTTGACGATGCATCTGTGGGCGTGTATAAAATGGAAAACGGTGCACTGTGTGTTGTCGAAGCCGCTTTCAATATACCCGATGATGTATCAGTAAGCAAACTTGAAATTTATGGAACAAAGGGTTGTATAATCGCCAAAGGAACCCTTGCACAGGAAGAGACAGGTACCGTTGAGGTCCTTGCCATAGAAGATGCTGGTGAATACGATGCACAGCAAAATCGCAGCACCGTTAAACCCATAATCCTGGAAAACTCAGGCGGAAATATGTACAGAAAGGAAATTGAAGCTTTCGGCCGTGCAATTTCCGGCGAAGGCGAGATTCCCGTTTCTGCTCAGGATGCGATTCTCTCACAAAAGGCAATAGAAATGATTTATGTAAATAATAAATAATTTATAACATATATTTTTCAACACGAAAGGATGAGTTGAATGAACGTATTAGCAATAGGATGTCACCCGGATGACATCGAAATCAACTGTGCCGGAACTCTGGCAAAATGCGTTAAACGCGGAGATAATGTTACCGTATGCCATGTGTGCAACGGAAATTTGGGTCATGTTATCATCCAACCAGATGAACTGGCTGAAATCCGTAAAAACGAGGCTAAAAAGGCAGGTGCACTTGCAGGTATCAAAGTTGTTACCTGTGACATTGGTGACGTTATGGTTTACAACCAGAACAAAGAACATCGAGACAAGGTGGTTGATGTAATCCGCGAGGCTCAGCCTGACTTTATTATTACACATGCCCCCAATGACTATATGCCCGACCATGTTGCGGTAAGCCATCTTGTTTTTGACGCAGCTTTTGCCGCAAGTGTTCCTCACTATGAGTCAAAGGTTATGACACCATCAGCAGTTACACCCATATTCTACATGGACAACCTTGGAGGAAACGAGTTCCTCCCCACTGAATACGTGGACATTACTGATGAAATAGACCTCAAACTTGAGATGCTTGAATGTCATGAAAGCCAGCTGAAATGGATGAGAGAGCACGACAATATTGACTTTGCAGATATGGTAAAGACAATATCCAAATACCGTGGATATCAGTGCGGTGTTCAGTATGCCGAGGCATTTTCACAATGCATGGTATATCCCAAACCCACCGTACGCAGAATGTTACCATAGCATTGTACTATTATCAATACACGAAAAAATTAGAATTTGCAAATAAAAAATATATTAGGAGGAAAACAAAATGGATTTCTTAAGCACAGTAAAAGGCAGCCTTCTTGAAGATTTTTATCCCAAGGGCTGGGATATGAAAAAAATTGATGAATGCTGTGACAAGGGCATGACCCGCGAAAGTTTCTGGCACAAGGATTTTACGCCTGTTGAATGTGACAACATCAACGATTTTGACACACTTATGGGCCATGAAATCGCTCTTCAGATTAAACTCGCAAAAGACGAGGGCAAAAAATTGGCTATGATTCTTCCCGTAGGTCCTATGGGTATGTACAAATGGGCAGTATACTTCCTTACAGCATGGAATGTAGACTGCAAGCACGTTTATACATTCAACATGGATGAATGGGCAGACAGCGAAGGCAATACTCTTGATTCAAGCAACCCTGCATCATTTGAATACAGCATGAAGCAGGCATTCTTTGACAAGCTGGGCGACCTCACAATCCCCGCTGACCAGAGAAATTTTGCTACAAAGACAAACCTTCCTACATACCCCGAAAAGATTGCCAAATTAAAGGCAGAGGGCGCAAAGCTTGTTCTTGTTTTCGGTATCGGCAGAATGTGCCACATCGCTTTCTGGGAACCCCAGTTTGCTGATGACTACGCAAGCGAAGCAGAATGGAAGCAGGCAACACACCGTATTGCAGCAAAGCTCCATCCTCTTACAATCGAGCAGAACGCTCTTACAAGCTTTAAGAGCCGCACAACATTGGTTCCTTGCCGTGCCAATACAATAGGCCCTGGCCTCTTCTTGCAGGCAGACTACATCATCGGCGGTGCAGACGGAACACTCGGTCGTGGAATGGGTTGGCAGGGAATGAGCTTCCTCACAACACTTCACTACGGTCCCGACATGAACATTACATCAACCTATATGCCAACTCTCCCCGGCAAACTCTTCTATCTTAAAGAACTTGCTGGTCCGTTGGTTGCTGAATGTAACTAATATCTAAATTTAAAAGGAAGTCGGCAGGTGCCGACTTCCTTTTCTTTTTTTACTCAAAATAGCTGTGATATTTGATTCTGCTCAACGCCTCGTCATCAATATGCAATCTTTCGCATACATCCACAAAATAATCGTCCGTCATGCTGGCAATAAAATCTGTAACAATTTCGTCAGGGTCAGCAATGATTTTTCTGGATTTTTTGTCACGGTAGTTGTTGCCGAATATTACATCATTAAGATAATGTGTAAAAACCGGAGATTTGAAATTACGGTTTTCGATGTCGTCAATCATTTTGTTATACAGCTTTTTCATAAGCGGTTCTATGCTCTCATGATACGGCTCCGCTTTGTCTTCATTTAGATAAATAAGTTGCATGTTCTCGGCAATCAAATCCCTCAAATCCTCAAAAACTTCCACATCCATATTAAGCGACGGCGAATTGATGCTGTTTTTGATAATGTTCACAATTATATTGGATATTATATCGCTGTTTCGTGTTCCTATAAGGCGTTTCGTCTTGAACTTTTCGTCGGTTATCAACTTGACTCTGTAAAGGTCCTGTCTGTCCTTGCCCGCATAGGCAATCATATCACTTATACGTACTACACAGCCCTCCAGGGTGTTTGGGCGCAGTGATTTGTGAAAATCATTTTGGGTATAACAGTTTTCCATAATGCTGTCAAATTCCTCAAAGGCAGAGACCTTTGAGGGTGTATATTCCCTGCAAACCTTTTCTCCGTTGTGGGCAATGATTCCGCTTAATGTCTGGAGGGTAAGGTTGGTGTCCAGTATGTATCTGAAAATTCTGGCACTATGTACATTGTGGTTAAAAAACCTTGCTTTGCCCGACCTCTTTAATGTACTCTCCTGATAACACTCACTGAGGAATTCCTCCCCTTTGTGTCCAAATGGGGTATGCCCCATATCGTGCCCCAGGGCAATGGCCTCAATCAAATCAAGATTAAGTCTCAAAGCTCTGCCTATTGTCTTTGCAATCTTTGAAACCAACTGGACGTGGAGGGCACGCCTTGTTACGTCATCATTTTTGTAAAATGAGAAAACCTGAGTCTTGTCGGTATATCTGTTGTAAAAAGGATTGTAAATTATGCAATCCACATCATATGAATATGGCGGACGGATTATATCGTACCTTGGCGCCCTGGCAGAACGTATCGCCTCGTTGTTCTTTGTAGCGTATTCGGAAAGGTTGCTGTCATACACATGGTTGATTGACTCAAGATACTTCCTCTCTCCTGCTGTAAATGTAAAGAATTTTTCCATTCCCTCACCTCTTTTTTTATTATATCTCAATTAAACTTATCACCAAAGTCACTTTGTGGATTCATTTCAGCACTCATTATTTTCTTCATCATGTTTAACATAATTCTCATTATTCGACACACTTTTGTTTAAAAACCATGAACCATTCAGTTGCTATCCGGTCCACTATTTTCAATATAGCATAAAGCACGTTTTTTTACAAGCACCAATATAAAAAACGGTGGAATGGATCCACCGTTTTTTTACTAATTAAGTGCGTAGCCTTTGGCTTTCATAACCTCGTAGACTTTGTTTGCCATTGTCTCACAGATGTTCTCGCCCTTTGCTTCAACCATTATTCGGATAAGGGGTTCTGTGCCGCTGCGTCTGAAGAGGATTCTTCCATCGCCGCCAAGCTGACTTTCAACCTCTTTAACCGCTGCACGTACATCAGCGTCGTTCATAGCAGCATCTTTGTCCTCAACCCTTACGTTGCGGGTAAGCTGTGGGAATCTTTCGTAGCCGTCACACAGTTTTGATGCAGGCAACTTGCTCTCAATCAAGACTTCCATTATCTGGAGAGCTGTTATAAGTCCGTCCCCTGTTGATGCGTATTTGGAGAATATTATATGTCCTGATTCTTCACCGCCAAGGCAATAATCATTAGCCTGCATTGCCTCATAGACATATTTGTCACCAACGTCAGTTTGAATATAATTTATACCCTGTTCATCAAGCGCTTTATAAAGACCCATATTTGACATAACTGTTGTTACAACTGTATTCTTTTTAAGGGTTCCATTGGCTTTCATATACTTGCCACAGAAATACATAATATTGTCACCAGTCATAACCTTGCCGTTTTCATCAACCGCAAGGCAACGGTCTGCGTCGCCGTCAAAAGCAAAACCGATATCAAGCTTGTTTTCTTTGACAAACTCACACAAACCATCAATGTGAGTAGAACCACAGTCATAGTTTATATTAAATCCGTTTGGCTGATTGCCTATAACATAAGTTTCTGCACCAAGAGTGTCAAAAATGTTCTTTGCCAGCATCCATGTACTGCCGTTTGAACAATCAAGTCCAACTTTAATATCCTTGTATGAATTCCTCGCAAGCGAAATGATATAACCTGTATAACGGTTTCTTCCTGCAACATAGTCAATGGTTCTGCCTATTTCCTCGCCCTTTGCCAAAGGAATTTCGCCAACTATACCATCAAGATATGCCTCGATATCTGCAATAATAGACTCAGACATTTTTTCGCCACGGTTATTGATAAGCTTTATTCCATTGTCATGATACGGGTTATGGCTTGCAGAAATCATAATTCCACAATCAAACTCCTCAGTTCTTACAACATAAGACACTGACGGTGTTGTTGTAACGTGCAAAAGGTATGCATCTGCACCGCTAGCGGTGAGACCTGCCGCAAGGGCATATTCAAACATATAGCTTGAACGTCTTGTATCTTTGCCAATTACCACCTTGCACTTGTGTTCTTTGCCATAGTGCCAGCCAAGGTATCTGCCTATTTTAAATGCGTGCTCTACGGTAAGGTTTACATTTGCCTCACCTCTGAAGCCGTCTGTTCCAAAATATTTTCCCATTATATAAAATCCTCCAAAATTTTAAAAACATCAAAAGGACACCCGTATTCATCGGCTATCCTTTTGCTCACAATTAAAAGTTATTATTCTTCGCTGAAAATAACTGTTACATCAGGATGCAACTGCAATATAGATGCAGGAACCTGTGGAGTAATCGGTCCAAAGAACGATTTTTCAACGATATCTTTTTTGTTTTTGCCGTTTGCAATCAGCAATATTTTTTTTGCCTGCATAATTGACATCATTCCCATTGTTATTGCCTTTGTGGGAACATCGTCTTTTGATGCAAAGAAACGGGCATTGGCCTCGATTGTTGACGGGTCAAGCTCAACTTCGTGAGTTTCAGCAGTGAACGCATCATCAGGTTCATTAAAACCAATGTGTCCGTCAAGACCGATTCCCAAAAGCTGAATGTCAATTCCGCCCAAGGACTTAATCAGTTCATCATAACGCTTGCCCTCTTCCGCAAGATCAGAAGCACATCCGTCAGGAACAAATGTTTTATTTATGTCGATATTAATATGCTTGAACAGGTTATTGTTCATAAAATATCTGTAGCTCTGGTCATTGTCACCCTTTAAGCCCTGATATTCATCAAGGTTTACAGAAGTAACACATGAAAAATCAACATCCCCTGCTTTGTTATACTCAGCAAGTTTTTTATATGTTCCCACTGGTGTGGAACCTGTTGCAAGGCCCAACACGCTACATGGTTTGGAAATAACCTGTGCTGCTATGATATTTGCAGCCTTTTTGCTTAATTCGTCATAACTCTTTACAGTAATAAAATTCATATATTAGTCTCCTTATAATAGGTTTTAATCCTTTCAGTCAACACAGACTGACTTGCCCATCAAATGCACTTTTGTTTGTTTGTATGCATTTTTACGACCCGGGTCCGGCCGAAGAAGCACCCGCCGAAGACTTCGATTACTTCTTACCTCGTCACCACAAAATATTTTGCGGTCTGGCGCTAAACAGTTATGCCGCAGGAGCACGGCACTGCCTTTAACAGCGAGAGGTTTTTACCCCTGCACTCTGATACTGTCAAACTTTTGTGACAATATTATCCTGACTTTTAAAAATGGAATTTTCTTTTACATATCCTCTGACTCTTGACAAAGGATATACTGTACAGTTTTTTCCCAACACTGTACCCGGACAAAGCACGCTGTTGCAACCCACCTCTGTGAAATCACCAACCATTGCACCAAATTTTTTAAGTCCTGTCTCAACTCTGCCATCATCTGTCTTTATGGTAACCAGTGTTTTATCGCTTTTAACATTTGAAGTAACCGCACCTGCACCAAGATGGGATTTGTAACCCAAAACAGAATCGCCAATGTAGTTGAAATGGGGTATTTGTACGTTGTCAAAAATTATGCAGTTTTTCATTTCTGTAGAGTTGCCCACTACGCAGTTTTTCCCTACAATAACTCCGCCACGGATAAATGCGGAATGTCTGATTTCTGAGTTCTCATCAATGATGCAAGGTGCTGCAATATATGCTGATGGAAATACTGTTGCACTTTTTGCAATCCATACATTTTCAGATACTTCATCAAAAAATACACACCGCCACAGAAAGTAGCCGGAGTGGTATCGCCGATCTCGCCAAAAGGAGCGTCGCCATGAATGTAATCGTTGACGCCGCCGTACACCACCACCATATCGGCAGAAGTATCCATATTATATACCCGGCCGCAGAAGCACAGATCAAACCGGGGGGTCTCGCTGGCATGGATCTGGTGAGCGATACGGGTGCCGCTGACGCCGTA
>JAZRNA010000006.1:0-22802 GCA_045647945.1 Clostridia bacterium | reverse complement strand
AAATACCGTCGGTATACCGACGGTATTTTTGCATTTTAAAGAATGATACAGATAAGACCCCCGCTGCCCTCGTTGATGATTTTTTGCAGGGTTTCCTGCAATTTCATCTGTGCATCGTCGGGCATACGATACAGCTTGTTGTGGAGTCCCTCATTTACAAGTTCATGGAGAGATTTGCCAAAGATATTGGACTCCCAAATCTTTTTTGGGTCAACTTCAAATTCATTAAGTAAATAATGAACCAGTTCTTCTGATTGTTTTTCGGTTCCAACTATCGGGGAAACCTCTGTCTCAATATCTGCACGTATCATATGTATGGATGGAGCTGATGCCTTAAGCCGTACACCAAAACGACTGCCTTGTTTCACGATTTCGGGCTCTTCAAGAGTGAGTTCATCAATGGACGGTGAAACGATTCCATAACCTTTTCTGTTTACTTCATCAAGAGCAATGGCAACCTTGTCGTACTTTTCTTTAATTTCCGACAGGTCACGCAGCAGGTGCATAAGACTTTCTTCGTTGTCTATTTCAAAGCCTGTCATCTCCTGAATGATTTTGAAGTACAATGAATCAGGGAAAGTCAGGTCAATGGAAAGGGTGCCGTTGACCATGTTGATGTCTGAAATCTTTGCATTGTCTACAAACTCATTTTCCAAAAGGAGCTTGGAAAGATTTTTTGCATCGGAAAGTTTCAATGAATCCTTTACGGTGTCTATTATGAACTTTTGCATTTCTGACTTCAGCCAGTGTGAATTTTCAAGGGCATCTGCCCATTTGGGGAGGGAAATGCCAATCTCTGTCACAGGGAAAGAGAGCAGGAGACTTTCCATAATTTTGTTTATGTCATCTATGCAAAGCTCCATACAGTTGAGGGGAAGAACACAGGCGCCGTACTTTTCTTCCAAAAATGCCTTTTCCTCAAGTGTGTTCTCTGAATGGGGATTGAGAGTGTTGAGAATAACGATGAATGGCTTGCCAAGAGCCTTTAGTTCATCAATAACACGTTCCTCAGCGGGGATATAATCCTCTCTGTCAATGTCGGTTATACTGCCGTCACAGGTGACAACGATGCCTACGGTTGAATGTTCATCAATTACTTTTTTTGTTCCCATTTCAGCCGCATCGGCAAATGCCATAGGCGATTCTGACCATGGGGTCATCACCATTCTTGGGTTATCATTTTCGATATACCCCAATGCACTGTCTACTATATAACCAACACAGTCAATAAGTCGTATTCTGAAAGATGTGTTATCCTCCAGACGCACTTCAACTGCCTCGTTTGGGATAAACTTGGGCTCGGTGGTCATAATCATTTTGCCCCCAGCACTCTGTGGAAGTTCGTCCATGGCTCTCTCACGTTTGTGTTGGTTTTCAATATTGGGAATCACCATAAGGTTCATAAAGTTTTTGATAAAAGTGGACTTGCCTGTTCTTACGGGACCCACAACACCCAGATACACATCGCCACCTGAACGTTGGGCAATATCGTTGTAGATGTTATATTCAAGCATTTTTAAATTCCTCCTTGGATTTTTCACCCGATTTTATTATCTTGATATAATGTGTATGCGACATGTCTTGTTAATATGTTCTAAATTAAAAAGCCCGTACAAAAAATATAAATTATCTATTGACTTTATCGCTTTACTATGGTAAAATACTAAAGTATGAAAAAATAAGGATGTGAATTTTTATGGAAAAGATATATACACCCGAGATTGACAGATTGTTTGACACAATTTTAAAGTTGGAGTCCAAGGATGATTGTTACAATTTTTTTGAGGATATTTGTACCATAAAGGAAATTCAGGATATGTCTCAAAGGCTTCAGGTTGCCGGGATGCTGAATCAGAACAAAAGTTATGCCGAAATTTCAAAGGCGACTGGTGCCAGCACTGCTACAATTAGCCGTGTCAACAAGTGTCTGGTTTATGGCCGTGATGGATACAAAAAGGCTCTTGAAAAGATGACAGGCGGGGAGGAAAAATAAATGAAATCTGTTTTGGGAAATGATGAGAAGATAATATTCAAACTGCGTGAATTATATGCAAAGTACGGATATCAGAAATATCGTATGAGCAAGTTTGAAGAATATGATTTGTATGTGAGAAACAAAGATTTTCTGGTTTCTGAAAGTATAATTACATTCACGGACGTTGATGGCAAGCTTATGGCGTTAAAGCCTGACGTTACATTGTCTATAATCAAAAACAGCCGTGACTCAGTGAACTCCGTTCAGAAAATGTATTATAATGAGAATGTATATCGTGCATCATCTGATACACGTGCGTTTAAGGAGATTATGCAAACAGGTCTTGAATGTATAGGCGATATTGATGATTATTCCATTTGCGAAGTTATGCTCCTTGCGGCAAAGAGCCTTGAATGTATAGACCAGGATTATATTCTTGATATATCACATATGGGCATTGTATCAGAAGTGATAGATGGCCTTAACATTTCGCAAAAAGGAAGAAAGGCTATTCTTAAAAGTCTTGGTGAAAAGAATGCACAGGAAATTGTTGCAATCTGTGAGAGTGAGGGTGTTGATACCGAAAGTACACAGCTGCTCAAGGAATTGGTTGATACATATGGTAAGCCTCAAGAGGTTATACCAAAGCTTAAGAGCCTGGCAAAAACCCAAGGATTTTTTGCGGCAGTTGAACAGCTTGACGTCATTGCAAAAGTACTGAAAGAAAATGGTATTGAGGAAAAGGTGAGGATTGATTTTTCTGTTATCAATGATATGGGTTATTATAGCGGAGTTGTGTTTAAGGGTTTTGTTAATGGAGTGCCAGGTGGTGTACTATCAGGAGGTCAGTATGACAATCTGATGAAAAAGATGCACCGCACATCGGGAGCTATTGGATTTGCAGTATATCTTGATGTGTTGGAAAGACTTTATGATGAGACTTTGGAATTTGATGTAGATACAGTAATTATCTATGATGAAAAAGCGGATATCATGGCTCTTAATAGTGCTATAAGAGAAATCTCAAAAACAGGAGAAAGCGTTCTTGCACAAAAGGTAAAGCCTGAAAAACTGAGATATAAAAAATTACTTAAGTTAAATGGAACGGAGGTGGAAACCCTTGAAAACAATGCTTAATGTTGCTCTTCCTAAAGGAAGACTGGGAGAAAAGGTTTATGGAATGTTTGAAAAAGCGGGATTTGAGTGCCCCTCAATCAAAGAAAACAACCGCAAATTGATTTTCGAAAATGAAGAACTTGGCATAAGATATTTCTGGGTAAAGCCATCGGATGTTGCTATATATGTTGAGCATGGTGCGGCGGACATCGGTGTTGCAGGCAAAGATATCCTTCTTGAGTATGAGCCTGATGTTTATGAACTTCTTGACCTTGATATAGGAAAATGCAGAATGGCGGTGGCTGGCAAGGCGGATTTTCGTGATGCCAAGCAAAAAACACTAAGAGTTGCCACCAAGTTTACTAATATTGCAAAGAATTACTATGCATCCATTGGCAGAGAGATTGATATAATTCATCTTAATGGTTCTATTGAGATTGCACCCATATTGGGGCTTTCTGATGTTATTGTGGATATTGTCGAGACAGGAACTACATTAAAAGAAAATCATCTTGAGGTCCTTGAAACAATCGTTCCAATCAGTGCAAGACTTATTGCAAACAAGGCAAGCTTCAAATTCAAAACACAGCAGATTCAGGATATTCAAAGAAGCTTGGCAGAACAGACGGAGGCAAAAAATGATTAAGATTTTAAAATACGGTGAGGTTGAAAACAAGGATATTTTCGCAAGGGTTGTACCAAAGGTAGATATTGAATCAATCGTAAGTGAAATAATTGAAAATGTAAAGAAAACAGGCGACAAGGCGCTCTTTGAATATGCAGAGAAATTTGACAAGGTATCTCTTTCAGATCTTGAGGTTTCAAAGGAAGAAATGGAAGAGGCGGTAAGCAAGGTAGAACCAAGATTTATTAAAGTCCTTGAAAAAGCAGCGACAAACATTCGCAAATTTCACGAAAAACAGGTTCGCAACGGATTCATTATAAATGACGAAAACGGCATTGTAACAGGTCAAAAGGTTATACCTGTGGATCGTGCAGGGCTTTATGTTCCGGGAGGTACTGCTACATATCCGTCAACGGTGCTTATGGACGCTATTCCTGCCAAGATTGCAGGAGTAAAAGAAGTGGTAATTGTTACACCTCCCAATCGTGAGGGCAAGGTGACCCCTGTTATATTGGCGGCGGCAAAGGTTGCAGGCGTTGACAGAATATTCAAAGTAGGTGGAGCACAGGCTGTTGCGGCTCTTGCTTATGGAACAGAGAGTATTCCTAAGGTTGACAAAATAGTGGGACCGGGAAATGCCTTTGTTGCAGAGGCAAAGAAACAGGTATTTGGTCAGGTTTCTATTGATATGATTGCGGGACCAAGCGAAATACTGGTTGTGGCAGACGGCAAGAGCAATCCAAGGTATGTTGCGGCAGACCTGTTGTCACAGGCAGAGCACGACGTTCTGGCAAGTGCTGTTTTAGTTACAGATTCCATTGAATTGGCAGAGGCGGTAAGTGCAGAGCTTGAAATTCAGATTCCTCAGCTTGAGAGGGCAGAGATTGCAAGAAAGTCCATTGATGACAATGGCAAAATTATTGTTGCAGAAAATCTTGATACAGCAATAGAGATTGCAAACGAGATTGCACCTGAACATTTGGAACTTTGCGTGGACAATCCTTTTGATTATCTTGATGGAATACGTCACGCCGGCTCAATTTTTATGGGAAGGAACTGTCCTGAGGCATTGGGAGACTATCTGGCAGGGGCAAACCACACTCTTCCCACCAGCGGAACCGCAAAATTCTCAAGCCCCTTGTCAGTGGATGATTTTGTGAAGAAAACCCAGTATACATATTATACATACGATGCGTTGAAAAGGGTTGCTGATGATGTTGCATTTTTTGCGGAAAAAGAGGGCTTGACAGCTCATGCAAAAAGTGCCACAATCAGAGTTGAGGAGTGATGGGCAAATGAGCAGATTTTTTAGCGAAAAATATAAGAATTTAGTGCCATATACCCCTGGCGAACAGCCAAAGATAAACAATCTTATCAAGCTTAACACCAACGAATCACCCTTTCCGCCATCAGACAAAGCTATAAAATGTGCAAGTGACGCGGCAAAGAATCTTCAGTTATATTCTGACCCCACTTGCAGTCAGCTTACCCTGGCGATGGCAGAAAAACTGGGTGTAGAGCCGGAGGAAGTCCTTATGACAAACGGCTCTGATGAAATTTTGAACTTTGCTTTTATGGCATTTTGTGATGAAAGTACACCGGCAATATTTCCTGATATAACTTATGGATTTTATAAGGTTTTTGCACAGCTTTGCAATGTGCCCTATGAGGAAATTCCCCTTGATGAGAGTTTTAACATAAAAATTCAGGATTATATGAGTGCGGGCAAGACAATTTTTATTGCCAACCCCAATGCACCTACGGGAATTTATCTGGAACTTGACAAAATTGAGGAAATAATAAAGACCAATCCTGACAATGTTGTGGTTGTTGATGAGGCTTATGTGGATTTCGGAAACCAAAGTGCGGTGGGGTTGATTCATAAATATAAAAATCTTCTGGTAACAGGAACATTCTCAAAGTCCAGGTCCATGGCGGGAGCGAGATTGGGATTTGGTGTTGGTTCAAAGGAACTTATACAGGACCTTAATACCCTCAAATATTCAACCAATCCCTACAATGTAAACAAAATGACCATGGCGGCGGGGATAGGCTCTTTGGAAGATGAGGAGTATACACGCAAAAACTGTGATACAATTTGTGAAAACCGAAAATACACAATGGATGAACTGAAGAAAATGGGTTTTGAAATGACCAATTCAACTGCCAACTTTATTTTTGCAAAGCACCAATCGGTGTCAGGAAGTGAGATTTATACCAAACTTCGCGAAAAGGGAATTTTGGTGCGTCATTTTGACAGCGAAAGGATTAAGGAATACAATCGCATAACAGTTGGAACAAAAGAACAGATGCAGGCGTTTTTAGACGCGGTATGTGAAATTCTGGAGGGATAGTAAATGAGAACAAGTAATATAAAAAGAGAAACAAAGGAAACAGCAATTCAGCTTTCCCTGAATATTGATGGAACGGGCAAGAGCGAGATTGATACAGGTTGCGGTTTCCTTGACCACATGCTGACACTTTTTGCAAAGCACGGGCGTTTTGACCTTGATGTAAATTGCAAAGGTGATACCAATGTTGATGACCACCATACAGTAGAGGATGTGGGTATATGTCTGGGTCAGGCTTTTGCTGAGGCGTTGGGCGACAAAATGGGTATAGTGCGTTATGGCAACATGATACTCCCCATGGACGAGGCATTGGTGCTTTCGGCAGTTGATTTGTCAGGACGTTCAGGGCTTTCATATAAGCTGGAAATACCCACAGAAAAAGTGGGAACATTTGATACAGAGCTTGTGGAGGAATTCTGGCTTGCATTTGTCAGGGAGGCACAGTGTACACTTCATCTTGTACAGATGTCCGGTACAAATTCACACCACATAATTGAATGTGCATTCAAATCTGTGGGACGCAGTATGAAACAGGCGGTTTCTTTGGAAAAAGGTTTTGAAAACGAAATCCCCTCAACGAAAGGGGTGCTGTAATGATTGCAATAGTAGATTACGGCGTGGGAAACCTTTTCTCACTTAAAAGCTCCATGGAGGCAATCGGTGCGGAAACTGTTGTTACCAGTGATGCGGAGGTTTTGAGAAAGGCTGACAAAATTATACTTCCCGGTGTAGGGGCATTTGAGGATGCTATAGGAAAACTTAAGAAAACGGGACTTGATAAGGTTATAAAAGACGAGGCAAAATCAGGCAAACCTCTTATGGGTATATGCCTCGGCATGCAGATGCTCCTTGAAAAAAGCTTTGAATATGGTGAATACGAGGGTTTGGGACTTATTCCCGGTGAGGTAAGACCTATTGACGAGGTTATACCAAAGGGTTTAAAGGTTCCCCATATCGGTTGGAATGCCCTGAAATTTTCAAATGATAAGCACCCCATATTCAAATACATAAATGAGGGCGACTTTGTGTATTTTGTTCACTCATATTATGGAACAAAATGCGACAAAAATGTGATTGCAACAGCGGAATACGGAGCAGAACTGACTGCGGCAGTAGCGGACAAAAATGTATGCGGATGTCAGTTTCATCCCGAAAAAAGCGGTGATGTGGGACTTAAAATTCTGCGTGCATTCTGTGAAATGGAGGCGTAACGGATAATGTATATATTTCCTGCAATAGACCTTTATGAAGGCAAAGCGGTGCGTCTCTTAAGAGGCGAATATGACAAAATGACGGTGTACAGCGAAAATCCTATTGAGATTGCATATGAATTTAAAAATCAGGGTGCAACGCATATCCATATGGTTGACCTTGAGGGCGCAAAGAATGGGGGAACGCCCAACCTTGAGATTGTGCGTCAGGTTGCGGAAAAGACCAATCTTTTTGTTGAAATCGGCGGCGGTATCCGCAGTATGGAAGTGATTGATGCATATATTGGAGCTGGGATTGATCGCGTTATTCTGGGCACTGCGGCTGTGGAAAACAAGGATTTTGTAAAGATGGCAGTGGAGAAATACGGCGAAAAGATTGCCGTAGGTGCAGATATAAAAGATGGTTTTGTTGCAATCAAAGGTTGGACAGAAAAATCTGAGTATACTTGTTTTGAATTTTGTGAACTTATGCAGTCCTTGGGGGTTAGAACCCTTATTTGCACTGATGTATCAAAAGACGGTGCGATGCAGGGTACAAACCGTGAACTGTACAGGGAGCTTTCGCAAAAATTCAATATGCAGATTGTGGCATCAGGGGGCGTTTCTGACATAAGCGACGTAAAAGCGTTGGCAGAAATGAATCTTTATGGTGCGATAATCGGCAAGGCATATTATACAAAAGCAATTTCTCTTAAAGAGGCAATAGAGGTGGCAAAATGATAACAAAAAGAATAATCCCGTGCCTTGATGTAAGGGACGGCAGAGTGGTAAAAGGCGTGAACTTTCAGGGTATTTCCGATGTCTCATCGCCCGTGAAACTTGCCAAACTTTACAGCGACAGCGGTGCGGACGAACTGGTTTTTTATGATATAACAGCATCGGTAGAGGGCAGAGCTTTGTTTACAGATATTCTGACACAGGTTGCCAGAACTATATTTATTCCCCTCACAGTAGGCGGTGGAATAAATACCCTTGATGATTTTGACAGGGTTCTGAAGTGTGGAGCGGATAAGGTCAGCGTGAATTCGGGTGCAATCAAGAACCCCCAGTTGATTTATGATGCCGCAAAACGCTATGGAGACCAATGTGTCGTGATTTCTGCAGATGTAAAAAGAGTTGATGGGGTATTCAGGGTGTTTGCAAAGGGCGGACGCGAGAATACAGGAATGGAAGCAGTTTCATGGATAAAACGCTGTGTTGATATGGGTGCAGGCGAGGTTGTCCTTAACTCCATAGACACAGATGGCGTGAAAAAGGGTTTTGACCTTGAAATGCTTGATGCTGTATGTAATGCGGTTTCGGTACCTGTGATTGCATCGGGTGGTGCAGGAGGAATCTCCGATTTTGTGGAGCTTTTCAAATCTGTACCCAAGGTTGATGCGGGTCTTGCTGCATCAATATTCCATTTCGGTGAAGTAAAAATCAGCGACTTGAAGAAAGAACTCCGTGAAAACGGTATTGATATGAGAATTTAACAAAGGAGTTTTGAATTATGATAAACATAGATCAACTTAAATTTGACGAAAAAGGCCTTATCCCCGCCATAGTGGTGGATTCAGTATCTAAAAAAGTACTGACTCTGGCATATATGAATAAGGAAAGTCTTAAAATTTCTATGGAAAAGGGCTTGACTTGTTTCTGGAGTCGTTCAAGACAGGAACTTTGGCTTAAAGGTGAAACCAGCGGCAATTATCAGCACATTGTTTCCATTACGGCGGATTGTGATAACGATGCGTTGGTGGTAGTGGTTGAAAAAGACGGCCCTGCGTGTCATCTGGGTACAGACTCATGCTTTAATAACGAAATCTGGCAGAGTGATGATAAGCACGAGTTCTCCCTTGAGGGACTGATGGATCTCCTCAAAGGCAGAAAGATTGAGAAAAAAGAGGGTTCGTATACCACATATCTTTTTGAAAAGGGTATTGACAAGATTCTTAAAAAAGTAGGCGAGGAAAACACCGAGGTAATCATTGCGGCAAAGGCCGATGACAAGAAAGAAACTATCTATGAGATAGCGGACCTTTGCTATCACGTGATGGTTCTGATGGTTGAAATGGGTATTTCCGTTGAAGATATACACAGAGAGCTTGCATCAAGGCATGTCATTGACAAAAAGGTTAAACAGGAGAAAATGACACAATGATTTTTGAGGATTTTCATGTACACACCAACTTTTGCGACGGCAATAATTCTGCCGAAGAAATGGTGCGTGCAGCCATTGATTTAAAAATGAAAAGGCTTGGGTTCTCAGGACATGGCTATACTGCCTTTGACGAGGAATATTGTATGAGCCGAGAAGACACCTTTAGGTATGTTGGTGAAATTACCGCTCTCAAGGAAAAGTATAAAGGCAAAATACAAATTTTTTGCGGAGTGGAGATGGACTACTATACAGAGGAGTCTTTGTTTGATGCGGATTATATCATCGGGTCTGTTCATTATGTAAAAAAAGAAAATCAGTATCTTCCTGTTGATATGAGTGAAGAACGGTTTCGGCTTGCGGCAGAGGAACTTTTTGGCGGCGATATGTATGCAATGGCAGAATCATATTTTGATTCTGTTGGTGATGTTGCAAGAAAAACAAATGCTGACATTATAGGGCATTTTGATTTGATTTCCAAGTTTAATGAGGACAACAAACTCTTTGATGCCCAAGACTCCCGATATGTTGAGGCTGCAAAAAGGGCTATAGACAAACTCTTGCCTTATAACAAACCTTTTGAAATCAATACAGGTGCAATTTCCCGTGGCTACAGAACCATGCCCTATCCAGATGTGTCCATGCTGGAATATATACTCAAAAATGGCGGAAAGGTTGTTCTGTCAAGCGACAGCCATTCGGCGGATACCTTATGTTTCAGGTTTGAGGAATATGAAAGAATGGCCAAAGATATGGGGTTTAAGGAATTAGCGTTGTATATATAGGCTATATTTTACCTTAAAAGATTTATTTGGAGGTACAAAAAATGATTCGTACTAAAGAAGAATATAAATATTATATCATGCAGGATGCAAAAGCACAGCGCAGGAAGAAATTAAGAGTTTCTTTTGTAGGTGACTATATTTGGAAATTTCAGCTGTATATGCGTAAACTTGACTATTATGACTACAAGAGAAAGAATAGTTTTCTTTATAAGTTATTGTTTCTTTGCTACAAATTTCTCTATGTAAGGCAAGGCTTGAAATTGGGATTTTCACTTCCCTTCAATGTGTTTGGACCGGGACTGTCAATAGCCCATTGGGGTACCATAGTTGTAAATGGAGGATGCAAAATCGGAAAAAACTGCAGAATTCATGCTTGTGTTAACATAGGGGTTTCAGGTAGTTCTGCCGCTCCCCGTATAGGTGATAATGTCTACATTGGACCAGGGGTGAAGATTGTAGGAGATATTGAAATTGCTGATGGAGTTTGTCTGGGAGCAGGAGCGGTTGTTGTCAAATCCATTACAGAACCAAACACCACTTGGGGAGGTGTTCCAGCAAAGAAATTAAGTGACAATTCTTCTCGCGGATTTTTGTCTTCTGAACTTTTTGAAGATTAATGATATTTTTGGGGTTAACTACAAAATAGATAGTATACCACACCAATATTTAACTTTAATATGACACACTTGGTATAGGTGTGTCATTTTTTTTGATAGTATTTAAATATTCTGCCAAAATAAAGTTATGGAAGGTTGCTTCTCATTGACAAAACTCGCTTAATATGATAAATTTAAAGTAGTTAGAAACGGAGAGATTATAGATGAATACAGAGGGTAAAAAATATGCAGTTTTTCTTGATATTGACGGAACTTTGATGGGTACTTCGGATGATGCCCTCCAAAGGAATCTGGATGTTATAAAGAAAGTACGTTCACTTGGACATAAAGTTTTTGTCAATACAGGCAGAGCCTCCGCATATATGCCAAAAAAGATAGATTTAAAGGCAAATTTTGACGGTATTATATCTGGTGCAGGGGCTCGTATAATAATTGGCGACAAGGAGATATTCAGTCAGCTTATACCCGTGCCTTTGGCGAAAGAATTTTGTAAATACAGTATTGAAAAAGGTATTTTTGGTATCCTTGAGGGTGTCGAAAAGATGTTCTATACAGGGGAGTATTATGGCGAATATCAGCCTGAGGAGGCTGACTGGGTGCGTTTTGACACAGAGAATCTTGATGAGATTGTTACAGATGATGCCTTGGTAGAAAAGTTTACTGTTTTGGGTCAGGTGCCCACAGATGTGGTTGACAGACTTGGGGGCGACTGTGTTTTGCTACAACATTCAAGCTATGCGGAGATAATTGTGGGCGGATGCAGCAAATCCCGTGCTATGCATTATGCTATGGAGTTTTTGGGCATTCCATCAAGGCAAAGCATTGCTATGGGTGACAGCATGAATGACTTTGATATGATTGAAAAAGCGGGGATTGGCGTAGCCATGGGAAATGCAGTTCCTGAAATAAAAGATATTGCTGACATGATAACAGATGATGTAAACAGTGCAGGTGTTGCCTCAACACTTGAAAAAATATTCAGTCTATAGTAAAGAAGGTAGTTTTATGGGCAAGGATTTGTTGTTTGTTCTTAATCCTTTGTCGGGAAAAGGAAAAATAAAAAATAAATTCCTGAGCATTGTGGATGTCTTTGTAAAGAGCGGTTGGAATGTAACTGTTCATACCACACAGGGGGCGGAAGATGCTTTTTGCTTTATCAAGGACAACGGCAACCGGTATGATTTAGTTGTTGTTTCGGGAGGAGACGGAACTCTGAATGAGGGTATACGAGGGTTAATGTCTCTTGAAGAAACCGAAAGACCGTGCCTTGGATATATTCCAGCAGGAACAACCAATGATTTTGCCTCAAACATGAAGATTTCAAAGAATATGGTGAAAGCAGCAGAGAACATTATGGAAGGAACACCGTTTAAATGCGATATCGGTTCTTTCAATGATAACAAATTTATATATGTTGCAGCGTTTGGAGCTTTTACTGATGTAGCATATGCCACACCTCAACAAAACAAGAATATGATGGGGCACGCAGCGTATCTGCTGGAGGGCGCAAAGAAACTGTCCAACCTCAAGTCTTACAAAATGAAAGTGTGTTTTGATGGTGGAGAAATCGAGGGTGAGTTTGTTTATGGAATGGTTTCCAACACCAATTACCTGGGTGGGTTTAAGACAGAAAAAGCTTTTAAAGCAGAGCTGAATGATGGGTTGTTTGAGGTTGTTCTTATAAAAACCCCTAAGAATGTTATGGAATTTCAGGATTTGATGTCTCATCTTGTGATGCAGGATTTCAGGACGGATGCAATTTTTGCATTCAGGACAAGGAAAGTGGAGTTTATATCAGAGGAAGAAATTCAGTGGACATTGGACGGTGAATTTGGCGGGGCAGTTTCGAATGCTGCCATAGAGGTGAAAAAAGAAGCAGTCACCCTGATGATAAAACAATAAAAAGGAATGATTTAGATGGAGAAAACACCTGTTTCGTTGAGAAAGCATATAGCAATTTTTGGACAGACCAATGCCGGCAAGTCAACGCTTTTTAATGCAATACTGGGACAGGATGTGTCAATTGTTTCAGAGGTAAGCGGAACAACCACCGACCCTGTAATCAAAGCAATGGAGCTTATTCCATATGGATCGGTGACGCTTATTGATACTGCAGGTCTGGGTGATTCCACCGAGCTTGGAGAACAACGAATAAAGAAGACAAAGGACATTTTAATGCGGACAGACCTGGTGCTTTATGTCAAAGATATAAATCAGGATGATGAAGAGAATCTTGATTTTGGGCAAACAGCAAAAATAAATGTATATACCAAATGCGATATTGCGGATGAGGCACGGATTGAGACTATAAAACAAACAGATAATGATGCAGTTTTTATATATGAGCATTCCGAAACCGGATTAAGCGTTCTTAAAGAACGCATGGTGGAGGAACTGAAAAAACAGGACAGAGATGACGAAACTCTTCTTGGAAATGTGGTCCCCGAAAAAGGAACGGTGGTATTGGTTATTCCAATTGATGATGCAGCACCCAAGGGCAGATTGATATTGCCTCAGGTACAGACAATCCGTGACTGCCTTGACCACAACATAAAGGCTGTTGTCACAACAGTTGAAACCCTTGAAGATACACTTTCGGGACTCAAAGATGTAAATCTGGTGGTAACCGATTCACAGGCATTCCATCAGGTGTCAGAGATTGTGCCGGAAAATGTAGACCTCACTTCGTTTTCCATGCTTCTTGCTAATCAAAAAGGCAAAATCAATCAACTTATAGATGGTACAAAAGCAATAGCGTCGCTGTGTGATGGCGATGAAATATTGATGCTGGAATCTTGCACCCACAGTACAACCCATGATGATATAGGCAGGGTTAAAATCCCCATGCTTTTGCAGAAGAAAACGGGCAGAAATCTGAAGTTTACACATATCTCAGGACATGATTTCCCGGATGATATCAAAAAGTATAAGTTGATTGTCCAGTGTGGCGGATGTATGATCAACAAAAGGACAATACAGAATCGTTTGGCAATCTTTGAAAATGAGAACATTCCTGTGACAAATTACGGAGTTATCCTCGCATATTTAAATGGAATTTTAGACCGAGCATCAAAGGTCTTTGGAAAATAAATTTTATTAGGAGTGAAAGTTATGCAAAACAAGTACATAGGACATCCCTCTCAAATTTGTGGAGTTCGTGAAACCCGAATGATTGGCGGTAAAGCTGACGGGATGAGACTTTTAGAGGTTCGCAATGGAAAGGGATTGGAATTCACTGTATCTCTTGACAGATGTGCGGATATTCCATATCTTTTCTATAAAGGCAAAAGCATGGCATATATCGCACCCTGCGGTATGGTTGGACCTCAGTATTATGACAATAAGGGTGACGGCTTTTTGAAGTCATTTACTGCAGGCTTTTTTACCACATGCGGTCTTTCTGCTGTGGGAAGTCCATGTGAGGACGAGGGCAAGAAATTGCCTCTTCATGGCAACATAGCACATGTGCCTTGTGAACAACATTCATATACAGTTGATGATGATTTTATAAAAATTAATGCTGTAATCCGTGACGGTGCCCTTGGCGGAAACCAGTATTTGTTCACCCGTGAATATCTCTGCGGACTGAAAGAGAATACGTTGACAATAACCGATACAGTAAAGAATGTTGGCTCCAGCGAAGTACCATATATGATAATGTATCATTGTAATATGGGATACCCTCTCCTCAGTGAGAAGTCTGTCCTCAGCATTTCTTCCAACAATGTATCCCCAAGGGATGAGCATGCGGCAAAAGGCTTGGAAAAATGGGATGAAATCCTGCCTCCCACAAATGGGTTTGTTGAACAGTGTTATTACCATCAGTTTGAAGGCGAACCTATGATTTCTCTCAAAAACCCCGAAATCGGAACAGAACTCCAGATGACATTTGACAAAAGTACCCTTGATTGCTTTACCCAGTGGAAAATGCTTGGGGAATATGAGTATGTTATGGGATTGGAGCCTGCCAATTGTTATCCTGATGGCAGGGATGTAATGCGTGAAAAAGGAGTACTTAAAACTTTGAAACCCGGGGAAAGTGGCACAACAAAGGTTTTCTTCAAATTTATGGATTGTTGATGAAAAGACGCACCACAGGTGCGTCTTTTAAATTTTCAGAAGAAAAAACAAATATCTTTATAAAAAGTTTAATAGAAATCTTGCTTTTTTTGACAAAATGTTTTATAATATATAATTAATTATATTAAGATTGGAGTTTAGATAAATGGCTTATTATTTCAACGAACCTTCACATACTTTCAGTGAGTACTTGCTTGTTCCCGGATATTCTTCTGCGGAATGTATGACCAGCAACGTAAGCCTGAAGACCCCACTTGTAAAATTCAAGAAAGGCGAAGAGCCTGCAATAACAATGAATATTCCTATGGTATCTGCTATAATGCAGTCTGTATCCGGTGAAAAGCTGGCTATTGCCCTTGCGAAAGAGGGTGGTGTTTCGTTTATATACGGATCACAGTCAATAGAGGATGAAGCCGCAATGGTAAGACGAGTTAAAAATCACAAAGCGGGTTTTGTGGCAAGCGACTCAAACATCAGACCTGACCAGACCTTGGCGGAACTTATTGAATTGAGAAATAAGACTGGACATAATACAGTTGCAGTTACTGAGGATGGAACAGCAGAGGGTGTTCTTTTGGGTATAGTTACACCAAGAGATTACCGCGTAAGCCGTATGGACCCCGCAACAAAAGTTGAGGAGTTTATGACACCTTTCTCAAAACTGATATATGCTCCTGAGGGTACCAGCCTCAAGACAGCAAATGACATTATCTGGGACAACAAGCTTAATTCACTTCCTATAGTTGATGAAAAACAGCGTCTTGTTGCCTTTGTGTTCAGAAAGGACTATGATGCACATAAAGAGAACCCCACAGAACTTCTTGATAGCTCAAAAAGATATGTGGTTGGTGCGGGCATAAATACACGTGACTATGAGCAGAGAGTTCCAGCACTCATTGAAGCGGGTGCAGATGTTTTGTGCATTGACTCGTCAGAGGGATTTTCTGAATGGCAGGCAAGAACACTCAAATTCATTCGTGAAAAATATGGTGACAGTGTAAAGGTTGGTGCAGGAAACGTTGTTGACAGAGAGGGCTTTATGTTCTTGGCAGAAGCTGGTGCTGACTTTATTAAAATCGGTATTGGCGGCGGTTCAATTTGTATCACTCGTGAACAAAAGGGTATAGGACGCGGTCAGGCAACAGCGGTTCAGGAAGTTGCAGCAGCACGTGATGAATACTTTGAAAAGACAGGAATTTATATTCCTATATGTTCAGACGGTGGTATTGTTCACGATTATCACATTACTCTGGCACTGGCTATGGGTTCTGACTTTGTTATGCTGGGAAGATACTTCGCACGTTTTGATGAAAGTCCTTCCAACAAGGTTTCAGTCAATGGCAACTATATGAAAGAGTATTGGGGCGAAGGCTCAGCCCGTGCAAGAAACTGGCAGAGATACGATATGGGCGGTGCACAGAAGCTTTCATTTGAGGAGGGTGTTGATTCATATGTGCCTTATGCAGGGGCGCTCAAGGACAATGTTGCTCTCACTCTCAATAAGGTTAAATCAACAATGTGCAACTGCGGTGTTCTCTCTATCCCTGAACTCCAGAAGAATGCAAAGATGACATTGGTATCAGCCACCAGTATTATCGAGGGTGGTGCACACGACGTTGTGCTTAAGGACAAGAACGTAGCACCTGTTAAATAATGAGGACTGTACGTAAGACAAAAGGATTAAAAGTACTTTCGCGTACAGGGACAGGCGGTCTGGTGTTTTGTGAAAACTGTGAAAAGATTCTGGGCAGTATCAATATCAAAGGATATAGTTATATAAACATGCAGTTTTTGTGCACTTGCGGAAATTATGGTTTCATAGAGGTTGCAAGGAAAGCCTTTGTTGATATATCCAATCCGGTTAACAAAATGCCATCTGTAAGAAGACAAAATTTGTCTTGTTGCAGAAGGTGCGAGACCCCGTTGTTTTCTGTTATAGAAGACCGTATAAGAAATTATTCCTTTTATATCGAATGTAAATGCGGCGAAAGATATGATACCAAGGGTACATTTGATAAAAGACTTGGCGAGACATTGAAAATACTTAACAAATCAAAAGGAAAAGCATAAATAAGGCACGGATATTTGAATAATATCCGTGCCTTGTTTTTATAAGAGTTATTTGATTTCTATAAGAATTTCCTCCATTGAACGCTTTGGAACATTGAGAACATGATTTTCATCAAGAAAGTATTTTACATCCTTTGTGAGTTCACAAATCTGACTTTCTTGTGCAGCATATCCCAACGCCAGCAAATATAAAAGTTCCAGATTATCTTTATCCAAATCAAGAATATTCATGATTTCGCTTTTGTTGAGAGCACCAATCCAGCAGGATGCAATACCCTTGTCCAGTGCACCCAACATCATTGAGGTCACAGCGGCACCAGCCTCCACCTCAAAGGAATTCTTTATGGATTTATCGCCCAGAACTGCAATATATGCAGTAGGTTTTTCATGCTCCTTTGGAGTGCCGTCAGGCAGATATCCTGCCCATTTTGTATGGGGGAAGATTTTGTCTGTCAACACCTTTTTATCTATAATTGCAAATTTAAGGGGCTGAAGATTTGCGGGGTATGCAGCAACCCGGGCATATTCAACCAAATCAAGCAAATCTTTGCCGGGGATTGTTTCTTGTGTGAACTTTCGGATGGTTCTTCGGGTTATAAGAGCTTTTGAAACTTCCATTTTGATTTTGTCCTTTCATTATTAGCCTGCGTCAGACATCTTTTCTATGGCATAGTAATAATATAAATATTGCTGAGCAATGCCGCCATAATTGCCAAAGGTGTTTTCTACAAACGAGGTAATATCTTTTTCGCCAACGCCATAAAGGTCGTTAAGGATACGTTTTATCCATACATCCTGAGGGAATGTTTTATATCTGCCAAGGGCAAAAAGCAGTATACAATCTGCTACTTTGTTGCCTACACCTTTTATCTTCATGAGTGTAGCCTTGGCATCTTTGTCATTCATTTTCTTTATGTCATCAAGGTTTATCTCGCCGGATACAACGCATTTTGCCGCATCAAGGATATATTTATCGCGAAATCCTGCACGGATTGGTGCTAAATCCTCAATGCTGAGGGCTGCGAGAACTTCAGGACTGGGAAAACCAAAAAAGGTTTTGCTGTCAAATTCAATTTTTTCCCCAAAGTTTTCACACAAAGCAGAAATTATTTTTTTAATACGTGGTATATTATTGTTTGCTGATATAATAAACGAGACAATGGTTTCCCACAAATCCTGACGCAAGATTCTTATGCCTCTGCCGGTTTCAATACATGGTCTGAGTTTTTCATCATTCCACAATTTTTCTTCAATAACATTATAATCGTTTGAAAAGTTGAGATAGTGACTCCAGTATACCAGGTCAGGATTTGAACTTTCAACATAAATAGTTTTTGGGTCATGATAATACATTTTCACGGCATGGTTCGCCACCACTCCGTAAAAAGTTCCGTCATCAGTCTTTTCCCAACGGAAACACTGTCCGCACAGGAAGGTCTGGTCAAGACTGAAATGGTCAATATTATAAAGTCTTATCATAGATTTAACCTCTTTGAAATTATTTTATAGTGAGATTTTTAAAAGTTACATTAACCCTTTTTACAGTAATAGATGTGCTGTTTTCAACGGCTTCCCCAAGGCGTTTTTGTATCCTTTTTGATAAGTCGGGGATATCACAAGGATACTGAATGGAAAGGTCAACAAAAATCTCTATACATCCGTCATAGTCGGGTATGCTTTGGAGTTTAAGAACCCGAGTGATTTCATGAAACTGACAAAGTTCAAAACGGCATATGTCGGAAATTACTCTGGGGGCAATTTTAAAACTTCCCAGATAACTGTATGACGGGCGCATAACGGTTTTTTCGTGGTTTAATTCGCGTTTGCCGGGGAGGATGAGGGACTTCAGAAAATATCCCGAAAACTGTTTTTTAACCTCAAGAACAGGTGCGGGAATAACGTGTTTTCCGTATCTGTTACGCATAAATGATGCAGTTTCAATCTCATCGGTTGTGGCAATATCGCTTATATATACCACTTTTTCTATAGGTGGCAACGAAAGCCTTTCTCCAATGCAGTTGACCATTTTTTCAGAAGTTCCAAGAATGAGTATGGAGCCAATATTGTTTTTCTCAATGGCAGATTTAACTTCTTCAACATGCTGGTCGTTAGCAAAAATGGCCCGTTTTACAGAGGCCATTTTGGTAGTTTCGTGTTTGGCGGATTTTCCTGCCAGGATTTTGTTTCCTGAAATCAGAAGTCCGTCGTCTATTATGCTTTCGATATTTTCTTCACGTGCCAGTTCAATACACTGATAACTTTTTCCGGTACCTGTTTTTCCTACAAGAGCAACAACACGCATAGAATCAATCCTTATTTTTTGAATTTTTTGTTTCAGAAATTTTGTAAGAAAGTCTCATCAAGCTGTCACCAAGGTGGATATTCTCAACAACTATATTTTCTTCCGATGCGATTTCTGCGTAAGAGAAGTTGAGAAATGCTCTTATCCCGCAATCAATCAGGTCTTGTGCAACCTGATTTACAACAGCTTTAGGAACAGAGAGAATAGCCATAGTTGGTTCTTCTTTGGCAATAAAGTCCTTAACAGTGCTGTAATCAAGGACTGTCAGGTCCCTGATGTTCATTCCTATTTTTTCAGGATCATTGTCAAAAATACCTATCAGGCTGAAACCGCGTTTTTCAAAGTTGGTATTGCGTGTAAGTGCATGACCTATATTGCCGGCACCAACAAGAATTGCCTTGTACTTTTTGTCAAGTCCCAGAATTCCTGCGATTTCACCATAGAGATATTCAACGTTGTAGCCGTAACCCTGCTGACCAAAACCGCCGAAACAGTTCAGGTCCTGACGTATTTGGGATGCAGTAACCCCCATCCGCTGGCTGAGTTCCTTTGATGAAATTCTTTCAATTCCGCAATTAAGCAGTTCACCAAGATAACGATAATACCTTGGCAGACGGTTGATGACGGAAGCTGATACTTGCTTTTCCATTTTAATTTCCTCCAAATGCAGGCAAGATTAAAGCATTGCTTTAAGGTTTTCACCTACTGCAAGCAAGAATTCTTCGGTATTGACTTTTTTCTTGTTTTCAAGGTTTGAAAGCAAATACAAGTCACCGGTCATTGTTCCGTCCTCGATGGTTTTGATGGTAGCCTTTTCAAGCTTGTCTGCAAAGTCGCAGAGGTCACCAAGTCCGTCAAGCTCACCTCTCTTGCGGAGTGCACCTGTCCATGCAAAGAGGGTTGCAACACTGTTGGTCGAGGTTTCCTCTCCTTTTAAGTGCTTGTAGTAGTGACGCTGAACTGTTCCGTGTGCAGCCTCGTATTCGTATGTTCCGTCAGGGGACACAAGAACAGATGTCATCATGGCAAGACTGCCGTATGCTGTTGCTACCATATCAGACATTACATCGCCGTCGTAGTTTTTGCATGCCCAGATGTAGCCGCCTTCAGAACGAACAACACGTGCAACGGCATCGTCAATCAAGGTGTAGAAGTATTCAATGCCTGCTGCATCAAATTTTTCTTTGTATTCCGCTTCAAAAATCTCATTGAAGATGTCCTTGAATCTGTGGTCGTACTTCTTTGAAATGGTGTCCTTTGTTGCAAACCAGATATCCTGCTTTGTGTCAAGTGCATAGTTGAAACAACATCTTGCAAAGCTGGAGATTGATTTGTCGGTGTTGTGGAGACCCTGGATGATACCATCAGTATCTGCAAATTCGTGAATTGTCTGACGTATTTCCTTGCCATCCTTGTCTGTACATACAAGTTCGCATTTTGAACCCATGGGAACCTGCATTTCGGTGTTTTTGTATACGTCACCATATGCGTGACGTGCGATAGTAATAGGCTTTGTCCATGTGGGAATATATGGGGTAATACCTTTTACAATGATGGGTGCACGGAAAACGGTTCCATCCAGGATTGCACGGATTGTACCATTGGGTGACTTCCACATTTCTTTGAGATTGTATTCCTTGACTCTGTCAGCGTTGGGTGTAATTGTTGCACATTTAACTGCAACGCCATATTTCTTTGTGGCATAAGCAGAATCAAATGTTACCTTGTCATCGGTCTCGTTTCTGTATTCAAGACCAAGGTCATAATATTCGGATTTCAAATCTACATAGGGGAGAATAAGAATATCCTTTATCATTTTCCAGATAATTCTGGTCATTTCGTCGCCATCCATCTCTACGAGAGGGGTGGTCATTTTGATTTTTTCCATATTTTTTCAATCCTTTCGGGGTTATTTGCTGTTTTCTCTGGTGTAGTTAAGCAGACCGCCTGCCTTCAGCATCTCTCTCTGACGGGTAGATAATTCCAGCTTAACTTTGAAGTCAAAACCGCCGGTTACGTTTGTAACGGTGATTTCATCATCGTTTATAATAGAATGATTCAGATTTGTTATCTTAAGTTCATCCGACTGATTTATTCTGTCATAGTCTGCTTCGTCTGCAAAGGTCAGAGGGATTATACCTGCGTTTATAAGATTTGCCATATGAATTCGGGCAAATGACTTAACAATCACTGCTTTGATACCAAGGTAAAGGGGAGCAAGTGCAGCGTGTTCTCTTGATGAGCCCTGACCGTAGTTGGAGCCGCCGATAATAATGCTCTTGCCCAGCTCCAAAGCTCTGTCGTGGAAAGTTTCATCACATACAGCAAAGCAGAACTGTGAAATCTTAGGTATGTTTGAACGCAAGGGCAAAATTTTTGCTCCTGCAGGCATAATGTGGTCGGTTGTTATGTTGTCGCCAACCTTAAGGCTGCATTTTGCATTGATTTCATCACTCATTGCTTCGGATACGGGGAATGGCTTGATGTTGGGGCCTCTTAAAACTTCAACAGTATCCATATCTTCTTCGCTGACAGGGGGAACAACCATGTTGTCGTTGATTGTAAATACTTCAGGAAGTTCAAATTCAGGCATATCACCAAGGGTTCTTGGGTCTGTAAGAACACCTGTGATTGCTGATGCTGCCGCAAGTTCAGGGGATACAAGATAAATTTGACCATCCTTTGTGCCGCTGCGTCCTTCAAAGTTTCTGTTGAATGTACGGAGAGAAATACCGCCAGAGTTTGGTGACTGGCCCATACCGATACATGGACCGCAGGCACTCTCCAGAATTCTTGCACCTGCGTCAATCATATCAGACAATGCACCGCAGGCAGCCAGCATATTAAGCACCTGCTTTGAGCCAGGGGCGATTGAAAGAGAAACATCAGGGTGAACGGTTTTGCCTTTAAGGATATAAGCTACCTTCAGCATATCAAGAAGTGATGAGTTGGTACATGAACCTATACAAACCTGGTCAATCTTCATTTCACCAATTTCTGCAACGGATTTCACGTTGTCAGGTGAGTGGGGACATGCCGCAAGAGGAACAAGTTCACTTAAGTTAATCTTGATTTCCTCGTCATATATTGCATCAGGGTCAGCACAGAGAGGAGTATAGTCTTCTTCTCTTGCCTGTGCTTTCAAAAATTCTCTTGTGGTCTCATCAGATGGGAAGATGGAGGTGGTAGCACCAAGCTCCGCACCCATATTGGTGATGGTGGCACGTTCAGGAACAGAAAGAGTTTTGACACCCTCGCCAGTATATTCAATTATTTTGCCAACACCGCCTTTAACAGAAAGACGGCGGAGAACTTCAAGAATTACATCTTTTGCAGCAACCCATGGAGAAAGTTTGCCGGTAAGTTCAACCTTGACAATGTTGGGGCAGGTGATGTAATATGTACCGCCGCCCATGGCAACAGCAACATCCATTCCGCCGGCACCGATTGCAATCATTCCGATACCACCGCCGGTGGGTGTATGACTGTCTGAACCAATAAGGGTTTTGCCGGGGATACCAAATCTTTCA
>JAZRNA010000005.1:0-3417 GCA_045647945.1 Clostridia bacterium | reverse complement strand
GAACTCAAACTGGACCCCATAATCGGCAGGGACAATGTAATCGAACGTGTTATTCAGATTTTAAGCCGAAGAACCAAAAATAACCCATGTCTGATAGGTGAACCCGGCGTTGGAAAAACCGCCGTTGCCGAAGGTTTGGCCCAAAAAATTGTTCAGGGACTTGTACCTGAAATACTCAAGGACAAAAAGGTCATAACCCTTGACCTTTCTTCCATGGTAGCCGGAGCTAAATACCGCGGCGAATTTGAAGAACGCCTGAAAAGCGTTATGGAGGAAATCCATAAATCCGGAAATATTATAATCTTTATCGACGAAATACACACCATAGTGGGTGCCGGTGCCGCAGAGGGCGCTATTGATGCGGCAAACATCTTAAAGCCCGCTCTCTCCCGTGGCGAAATTCAGATTATAGGTGCAACCACCCTGGAGGAATACCGGAAATATATCGAAAAGGATTCTGCCCTTGAACGTAGATTCCAGTCCATCATACTTGAAGAACCCAATTTTGAAGAAAGTCTGGAAATCTTAAAGGGTATCCGCGACAAGTATGAAGCACACCACAGGGTAAAGATTTCCGACAGTGCTCTGGAGGCTGCGGTAAAGATGTCAATCCGCTATATACCCGACAGATTCCTGCCTGATAAGGCCATTGACCTTGTTGATGAGGCAGCGTCAAGGATAAGAATAAAAACCCTCACCGCTCCCCCTGATGTCAAGGAAATTGAAGACAAAATAGAAAGTCTGCGCAAAGAGAAAGAGGCTGCAATAACTGCTCAAGAATATGAAAAGGCAGCCAACCTCCGTGATGAAGAAAAGGCTCTCAGTGAGAGTCTTAAAGAACAAAAAAACACATGGGAGACTGAGAATCTTAACGGCAGCGTTGAGCTAACCCCAAACGAGATTGCCGAAATTGTTTCAAGTTGGACAGGAATTCCCGTAAAGTCCATTGAAGAAGGCGAAAGCGAGAGGCTCTTGCGTCTTGAAGAAGAGTTGCACAAACGGGTGATAGGTCAAAACGAAGCGGTAACTGCAGTGTCCAAAGCAATCCGTCGTGGCAGAGTTGGACTCAAAGACCCCAAGCGTCCCATTGGTTCCTTTATCTTCCTTGGCCCCACAGGCGTGGGCAAAACCGAGCTTTCAAAGGCTCTTGCCGAGGCAATGTTCGGTGACGAAGACACTCTTATTCGCATTGATATGTCAGAGTATATGGAAAAACACTCGGTTTCGAGACTCGTTGGCTCACCTCCCGGATATGTAGGTTATGACGAAGGGGGTCAGCTCACTGAAAAAGTCCGCAGAAAACCTTACTCCGTTATTCTGTTCGACGAGGTGGAAAAGGCACATCCTGATGTCTTCAACATCCTCCTGCAAATCCTTGAAGATGGAATCCTCACCGATTCTCAGGGCAGACGTGTTGACTTCCGCAATACCGTCATAATAATGACATCCAACCTTGGTGCAAGGATGATAACAGAAAACAAGAGTCTTGGATTTGCAGCTGAAAGCCAAAACGCAGACCGTGATTATACAAAAATCAAATCTGACGTAATGGGCGAATTAAAAAGAGCATTCCGCCCCGAATTTCTCAACAGAATTGATGATATAATCGTGTTCCGTCAGCTTACCAAAGATGATATCAAAGAGATTTCTTCAAAAATGCTGGATGTTCTGAAGACCCGAATGGTTTCCAACGACATAACAGCAGAGTTTACAGACAACGCTGTTGCCCGCATTGCAGAGGTTGGCTTTGACCCGATTTTTGGCGCACGACCACTCAGACGTGCAATACAGTCAGACATTGAGGATATGATAGCCGAAAAAATGTTGGCTGGTGAAATAAAGGCCGGAGACAGCATAAAAATAGACTTTGCTGATGAAAAGTTCAATGTGATAAAATGAGCAATATAAAAACACCCTGTGTCAACTGATACAGGGTGTTAAACTCTATGTCTAAAAATAAAAGCCTCCTCTATTACGAGGAGGCTTTACCCTTTATAAATCCGTATTTATGTCAAGAAGCTTTGCCGCATTTTTATAATATATTTTTTCTTTGTCCCCATCACCAAGGTCAAGAGTTTCAATCAGCCGCATTTCCCAGGATGGTCTGTGCCATGGCATATCTGAACCAAAAAGCATCCTGTCCGGGGTATGCTTGTCCATAATTTCCTGTGCAAAACTCTTTGGCATATTTCCATAACCAAATGACAAATCGAACCATACATCCTTGCCGCAAAGGTGCTCAATCACTTGTTTTCCGCATCCTGCACCACCCCAGTGTGCAGCAACAACCGGTGCATCAAACCACCTGAGTGCCCTTTCCAGTCTTTCCGGCATACAGTGAAAAGGCTCGTTGTAACCATAATCATGCCCTGCATGAAAAAGTGTTATCAGCCCCAGTTTTGATGCCTTTTGGTAAATAGGCTTCATCCTCTCATCATCAACAAAGAACTCCTGATACTCGGGATGCAATTTTATCCCCTTGAGTCCCAGGCTCTTTATCCTATCAAGTTCGTCCAGAGCATCAGGTGCATCCGGATGAACCGAACCAAAGGCAACAATGTTGCTGTCTTTGTTTATTTCGGCTGCAAAATTATTGACGTTGTGCTGCTGTGTGGGATTGGTTGCAATCCCCAACACCACCGAAATATCCACTCCATCTTTTTTCATCTCGCCCTTAAGACTTTCAAGAGTTCCCTTTGTCTGTGGTATCAAGCCACCCGACGCAAAAGAAAGTTTCTCAATAGCCATTTCTGCGATTTTTGTTGGAAACGCATGTGTATGAAAGTCAATAACCATAAAAATTCCATCCTAATTAATTTTAGTCTTAAGCATAACACAAATTTGCTGTTTTGTAAATCTATTTTGCACCAAAACTTATATAAATAAAACATCGGGATGCCAATTTAAAGTGCATCCCGATGTTCTCAGTCTTTTTTAGAATCGTTTTTTGAATTTTCCAAGTGCCAATTTAAAATTTGTTAAAAACTTCTTCTTATTATTTAGTTTGACGTAATTAGGGCATTTCTTGCCATTATTTTTGTGTATATATGGACATGCTGCCTTGCTATCCAGTTCAAATGCCTCTTTGCCTGTCTTGCAAGTAGGACAAAGTTTTCCCATCATAATCCCTACCTTCTAAACCTCATCCGCTTGAATACGGGTATCAGGAGCATAATTGCAATCAACACACCGTGAAACCACTGCACAGAATCACGGGTGGATACCTGTTCATTCAGCACCGAGTAGGTCTTAGTCAAGGAAAATATCCACGTATATGTATTATTGTCGCAAACAGCATAAAAAACCAAATTGACTATCAAAAACAGCAAATATGCTACAATATTATAGAAATAATATTCCAATGGTTCTATATCCTCACAGCATCCTGTGAGCAAATAAATATGGTACAGCATATAA
>JAZRNA010000004.1:0-29428 GCA_045647945.1 Clostridia bacterium | reverse complement strand
GACAAGGTATGGCACGAGCTTGCATTTGGGTTGGAAAGTTTGGGAATGCCAGAGGACGAAATACGTATAAAGGTTGCAGAAATAGCAACATTTTTTGGCCTTGAGGATGTTTTCAACAGCAGGACAGCAGAGCTCTCAGGGGGTCAAAAACAGCTTTTGAATCTGGCATCGGTTATGGTTATGAATCCTGATGTACTTATTCTCGATGAACCTACAAGCCAGCTTGACCCCATTGGGGCAAGGGGATTCCTTGAAACGCTTAAAAAGGTAAACCGTGAGTTGGGTACTACTATTATTATTTGTGAGCACCGGACAGAGGAGATTTTTGCTATATCTGACCGTGTCATAATAATGGATAAGGGCACAATTGTGACGCAGGGGACACCGGGTGATTTGGTAGAAGGTCTGAAAAATGGTGACCAGGACATAAAGCTTATGTTGCCCACACCAATGCGTGTTTTTGAAGCCGTACCTAATAAGCTACAATGCCCCGTGACAGTAAATGAAGGCAAAAAATGGCTGAGTGAAATGGCTCAGCAAGTTAATATAAAGAAAAAAGAGGAAAAACAAAAAGACTTTATAAAAGGAAAAACAGCAGTAACCATTGATGAGGTGTTTTTTAGGTATGCACATGATTTGCCGGATGTATTAAAGGGGATTTCTGCAAAAATCTATTCTGGTGAGATTTGCGGAATTGTGGGCGGAAACGGAGTCGGCAAATCCACACTTCTGTCGGTAATGAGCGGCATCAAAAAACCGTATAGAGGCAGAGTTGTGATTGGTCAGGACGAAACCATGGCGGTTCTGCCGCAAACCCCCCAAGTCTTGTTTTTGAAAAAGACTGTATATCTTGATTTGATGGATATGCTCCCTAAAGGCATTGCAAAGGAGGAAGCCTGTGCTGAGGTTGAGAGAGTGGCAAAACTTTGTGAGCTTGAGGATGTTCTTGACAGGCACCCCTATGACCTTTCCGGAGGAGAACAGCAAAGGACCGCTCTGGCAAAGATTTTGTTGCTCAAACCCTCGATTATTCTTATGGATGAGCCAACAAAGGGGATGGATGCGGTTTTTAAAAGAAAATTTGGAACAATTTTAAAAAGATTGAAAGAACTTGGCTGTGCTGTGGTAATTGTTTCCCACGATATTGAATTTTGTGCTGAAAATGCAGACCGTTGTATGATGTTGTTTGATGGAAATATTGTGAGTCAGGGAGAACCAAGGGGGTTTTTTGCAGGTAAACAATTTTACACCACGTCGGCAAATCGGATAGCACGAGATATTATACCGGATGCGATATTGGCGGAGGATATAATAGAGGCATTGGGCGGAGAGATAAGTGACGGCGAAAAAGCTTTTGTTGACATCAAAGAAAGACCGATGGCAGAGATTAGTGAAAAAATAGAAAAAGATAAACCAAAAAGCAAATATATCCCAAGACTTATTTTTGGAATTATGTTTGGGTTATTGTTTGTTTTTATACAGGCGTTCTTCAAGGATGTGCTTTCTGGATTTGATTGGAAAAGTGCAATAATACAGATTGCGACCTTGTTGTTTTTGACTGTTGCGGTGATGTTGGTTATCCCGCCCAAGTTTTTTGCAATGGAAACAAAGAATATCCAGATAAAGCGGGAAAAAAAGAGGCTCTCTGCCAGAACAATTCTTGCTGCAGTCATTACTTTGATAGCTATCCCCTTGACTATGTATGTTGGCGTGCGTGTTTTTGGTGATAGAAAATATTATTTAATCAGTCTTTTGATTATTTTTGAAATAATGTTGCCGTTTTTTGTGCTGTTTGAGGGCAAAAGACCGCAAGCCGGGGAACTTGTGATTATAAGTGTGCTTTGTGCTATTGCGGTTGGGGGAAGAATTGCGTTTTTGATGATTCCCCAGTTCAAGCCAATCCTTGCAATTGTTATTATTGCAGGGGTATGCTTTGGCGGCGAGACGGGATTTTTGATAGGTGCTGTAAGTGGATTTATTTCAAACTTTTATTTTGGACAGGGACCGTGGACTCCGTGGCAGATGTTTGCCATGGGAATTGTGGGGTTTCTGGCAGGAATTTTGTTCAATCGAAGGGTTTTGAAAAATAGCAGACTTTCTTTGAGCTTGTTTGGTATGTTTGCCACAATCATTTTTTATGGCGGAATAATGAATCCTGCATCAATTATAATGCTGCAGCAGAAAATGACTAAAGAATTACTCATATCAACATATCTTTTGGGATTGCCTCTGGATTTGGTCCATGGCTTTTCAACGGCTTGTTTTTTGTGGATTGGCGGACCTGCAATGATTGAAAAGATTGACAGGATAAAAAGCAAATATGGAATAATGGAATGATAAAAAGATTATTGAAATTTTGACCCACAGATGTTATAATTTAAATATACAAAAAGGAGGTTTTGAAAAATGATGAACGAAAAAGTAAGAGAACTGCTTAATCAGCAGATTAACAAGGAGTTTTACTCAGCATATTTGTATTTGGATTTTTCCAATTACTTTGAGGACAGAGGCCTGGACGGTTTTGCTAACTGGTACTATATTCAGGCTCAGGAAGAGCGTGATCATGCCATGCTTTTTTATAGATATTTGCAGAACAACAATGAAAAAGTTACATTGGATGCTATTGCAAAACCTGACAAGGTGCTGGACAGCGATATGGCAGTTCTGAAGGCAGGACTTGAGCATGAAGAATATGTTACATCCTTGATAAATGACATTTATGCGGCAGCATATGATGTCAAAGACTTCCGTACAATGCAGTTTCTTGACTGGTTCGTCAAGGAGCAGGGCGAAGAGGAAACCAATGCAAACGATTTGATTACCAAGATGGAACTTTTTGGTTCAGACCCCAAGAGCATTTATATGCTGAACAGCGAGCTTGGTGCCCGTATTTATACAGCTCCGTCGCTTGTTTTGTAAGGAATAGAGGAGTGTAGAATATGGAATACGTACTTCTTACGGCGTTAGGCGTGGGCGGTGCAACCGTGTTTGGTGCATTGATTGGATTTATATTCAGAGGAATGTCTCACAAATTTTCAGATATTGTCCTTTCGTTTGCTGCAGGAGTAATGCTGGCGGCGGCTGTTCTGGGTCTTGTTATACCATCAGTGGAATATGGCGGAAGATATGGGATAATTATCACTGTTGCCGGGATTTTTGCCGGGGCAATTTGCCTGAACCTGGTTGACAAATTGGTTCCCCATCTGCACAAGATGGCAGGGGTTGATGGGGAGACTCATCATAACGCAAATCTAAACAAGGTTCTGCTGTTTGTTATGGCAATAGCCATACACAATCTCCCTGAGGGAATAGCTGCAGGTGTGGGATTTGGCTCAGACAATACATCCCAGGCTGTTCTTATAGCCGGCGGAATTGCTTTGCAAAACATTCCTGAGGGAATGGTTATTATAGGACCAATGCTGGCGGCAGGTGTTACCCCCAAAAAGACATTTTTAATTGCCATGGCAACGGGTCTTGTTGAGGTTGTGGGAACTTTGATAGGGTATTTTGCAGTAAGTGTGGCATCGTTTATTCTGCCATTTGCTCTTGCTTTTGCCGGGGGTACAATGCTTTATGTTATAAGTGATGAAATGATACCTGAAACACATGCCCATGGATGTGAACGTGGTGCAACATATGCCTTATTGGCAGGTTTTTGTATTATGCTTGTCAGTGACGTTCTGCTTGGATAGAGCATATCACAAAAAAAGACAATACTCCACTCGGGGTATTGTCTTTTTAATTATCTCTTGTTCATAGGAATATATTTGGTGTGTTTTGCTACGGATTTATATGCCGGACGAATGATTTTGTTGGCGTTTATAAGTTCCTCAATCCGGTGGGCACTCCAGCCGGCAACCCTTGCAATAGCAAATATGGGTGTATACAGTTCTTCAGGCAAATCCAGCATGGAATAAACAAAACCGCTGTAAAAATCAATGTTCGGACTGACACCCTTATAAATCTTGCGCTTTGAAGAAATAACCTGAGGCGCCAGTTCCGCAACCTTGATGTAAAGCTCAAATTCGTCTGTGCGATTCTTCTCTCTTGAAAGAAGTCCCACGTGACGTTTAAGTATCTCGGAACGTGGGTCGGACAGCGAATAAACTGCATGACCCATGCCGTATATAAGTCCTGAGTGGTCAAAAGCCTCTTTGTTCAGTAGTTTGAGAAGATAGGAACTGATTTCATCATTATTTTTCCAATCCTTGACGTTTTTCTTTATATCATCAAACATCTGGGTCACTTTTATATTGGCTCCGCCGTGTTTTGGACCTTTCAGTGAGCACAGAGATGCTGCCATTGATGAATAAGTATCAGTTCCGGAAGATGTGACAACATGGGTGGTAAAGGTTGAATTGTTGCCGCCGCCGTGCTCTGCGTGAAGAACCAGAGCCAAATCAAGGAGCTTTGCCTCAAGTTCGGTAAAGCTTTTGTCGGGTCTAAGCATCCTCAAAATATTTTCTGCAGTAGAGAAAGACGAGGATGGTCGGTGTATATAAAGGCTTTTGCCCTTTGAAAAATGCCGGTATGAGTGATAAGCGTACACTGACAGCAACGGGAAGTTTGCGATAAGCTGAATGCATTGACGCAATACGTTGGGAATGCTTAAGTCATTGGCGTTTTTGTCATAGGAATAAAGGGTAAGAACACTTCGCGAAAGGGAGTTCATTATATCGGGGTTCGGTGCTTTCATTATTACATCACGAACAAAGTTGCGTGGCAGGGTTCTGTAGCTGCAAAGCATATCATTAAAATCCTGAAGTTGATTTTTATCAGGAAGTTCTCCAAACAACAAAAGGTAGACCGTTTCCTCAAAACCAAAACGTCCGTCGGTTTCAAAACCATCAACTAGGGCATGTACATTAATTCCTCTATAATAAAGTTCACCCTCGCATGGGGTGGATATGCCTCCAGATTCCTTGGATGAAATTATGGTTGAAATTTCGGTCAAACCGGTTACCACGCCTTTGCCATCCAGGTCACGAAGTCCACGTTTGACCTGATGAGTGGTATAAAGAGACGGTTCTATGGTGCTGTTGTTGATGCATTTTTCTGATAGATTATATATTTCATCTGATATATTCGAATAGTTTTTCACTGACATATTATCGCCTCCGGTATTATTAAGATATTTGCATAATTATACCATAAAAAATACTGTCAGTCAATTATTAATAAAATCAGATAGGGTCGAAAAAACAAGGCAAGTGTCCGTTAGGACACTTGCCTTTTAAAGTTTATAACGTCGTGAGCGGTGTATGCTCTTTTTTGTTTTGAGATAAACAACAGATATTACAAGGGATATTATATATGTTGCAAGGAAAACAAGCAAAAATCTCAGAGGGATATTTTCGATTCCCCAGTTGGTAAGCAGATGCTGTGCCTCAAAAATTATCAGGCAGTGTATGAGATATATATAGAAAGTGACCGGTGCAATCTGGCTGGCTGCAAAACCGACAGATTTGGGCATCAGTACAAGATACATAAGTGATGCTGAAATGCAAAATGCGACCTTGAGAATCTCGGTGAAGAAACTATGGGAAAAGCCACAAAATTCTACATAGGATAAGGCTACATAAATTATGGTTAAAGAAATCCCTAATATTGTAAGCGGTTTTTTAAAGCGAGTCAGTCGGCTCAGTGATGTTCTAAAGTCTGTTCCTATATAGCAACCAATTATCCAGTAAAGAAAGTAGGATGTAAATATACGGTCACTATATTTAAGTTCCTTGAGAAAATACATTGAGGCGATATTGATTATTGCGGCAAAGAAAATTCCTATATTTGAGGGTAAAATTCTGTAAAAAACCATTATAATTGGTGAAAGAATATAGAACTGCATAATTAAAGCAATAAAGTAAAAAGGTGCTGCAATAGAGCCATAAAGCAAATAATTGCCCAGCTTTATAAAGCTGAAATCAAAATAAGTTCTGTAAAAAACAAAATATAAATAATAAATTATTGAGAAAATTATATAAGGAAGGTAGATTTTTGTTATGCGTGTTTTCAAAAAAGAAAAGTAATTGAATGAGCCGTGTTCAAATTTATTTGCGAATTTTATGCCTGCGGAAATCATGAATCCGGGCACAACAAATGTGAGCATTTTGGATATGGAAAAGGAGAGAATAGATAAAATCGAACCTTTGGCATATTCGGCAATGCTCTCGGAGAGTATATGTATCATAACAACTGATAAGCAAAGAATGACTTCAAAGGATGAAATCTCAGAAAGTTTCTTTTGCATTGGTATAATCTCCTTATTTAAAAATTGAAACAAGTATAATTCTATAATAATTGCAGAAATTTGTCAAATAAAAGTTTATGTAGGCTAAAAATAATGCAGAATTAGAAAAAATTACAACGTGTATTAGATGTGATAAGGGTTAAAATATTAGCGAAGGACAGATAAACAACCAAAAATGTTTTTCTGATAAAAAAGGGAGGTGAAACAATATGTCAAACAACAAGAGCAGCAACGGATTCGTAGTACCTGAAGCAAAGGCAGCTATGGATAAGTTCAAAATGGAGGCTGCATCAGAAGTAGGTGTACAGCTCAAGAATGGTTACAATGGTGATCTCACATCAAGAGAAGCTGGTTCAATCGGCGGACAGATGGTAAAGAAGATGATCAAAAAGTATGAACAGGACTTAGCTAACGGTCAGTAATTTTGGTTAAATCCTGATATGCTTTATAATAAAAAAATAACGGGGATTTAGGCCCTTGTTGAAAATATTGTTTTTTGATAGAATCCGCAAATCAATTTAAGTTTTGGTTTGCGGGTTTTATTGTGCAAACATCAGCCAGACTTGGGGGGTGACCATGGTGCAGATGAGTGTAAAAGGAATAAAGGGAACGTATATATATGAGAATGGAAACACCGAGCCCTGCGGTGTGGTAAGGGGTGTGTATTTGTCAAAGTATACCGGTGCGGTCGACCTGGTCCTTGCCGAGACTGTAAGTCTTATACCGATAAGCAGGGTAGTTTCTATGAGAGATATAGAGGTTATGAAGGATAAAAGGGTTGTATTAAAAAAGGGAATAGCCTTTAGAAACAATGAAAATTTTCTCAAAGAACAAATTAAAAAAGATATTCTTGAAGATGATATATCAAATGTAATACAAAGAGATAATAAGCCTCGGAAAAAAGGGGATATGCGGTTTGACTTTGAGACAGGGGAGATAACCGAGATAGTTGTGAACAACGGATTTTTTAAAAAGAAGAATAAAATACCTATAAATAAAATGAGGATAAAGGACAATACTATATATATAGAATGAAGGGAGGAATAGATGATGGGAAACTTCTCATTAGGTCTTATGGTAGGGACTGTTGTGGGCATTGGTGTTATGATGACCGTTCATCCTATGAATAAACGGGCTATGCGTAAGGCGTGTCACCGTGCAGAAAAAATTATGAATAAAATGAACGATAGACTGCATGATTTCACTTGCTGAAAAATCTAAAAAGGTTATTCCTGCAAAGGGATAGCCTTTAACTTTATCCGGAGGAGAAAAATGAAAAAATCGGTATGGACTGACGGTGTTACTTTGCCTGAATTTGATAAATTAAATAAGGACATAAAAACGGATGTTTTGATTATAGGTGGTGGGATATGCGGTGTTTTGTGTGCATATTTTCTCCATCGTGCCGGGGTTGATTATGCACTTGTTGAGGGGAGACGGATTGGTTCAGGTATAACCCAAAATACCACAGCCAAAATAACATCTCAACATGGGCTGACTTTTGCAAAAATGTTAAATAGTCTTGGCGAGGATTTAACCAAAATGTATTTGCAGGCAAACCAGGATGCGTTGGATGAGTATGCAACGTTATGTGAGACAATAGATTGCGATTTTGAAACAAGAGATGCATATACTTATTCGCTTAAAAACAGGACAAAAATAGAAGAAGAGGTCAATGCGGTTAAGAAACTTGGCTTTGATGCTGAATTTACAGAAAAAACCGAGTTGCCGTTTAAGGTGAGTGGAGCAATAAGATTCAAAAACCAGGCACAGTTTAATCCGCTTAAGTTTCTGGCTGAAATTTCAAAAGGATTGAATATATATGAAAATACTTTTGTCAGGGAGCTTACACCTGAGGTTGCCGTGACAGAGAATGGAACAATCAAGGCAAAGAAAATTATAGTGGCAACACATTTTCCCTTTATAAACAAGCACGGAAGTTACTTTTTGAAACTTTATCAACATCGCTCCTATGTATCAGCGTTTAAAAATGCCCAAAATGTTGAGGGAATGTATGTGGATGAAGATGAGAAGGGCATGTCTTTCAGAAGTTACAACGGACTTTTGTTGCTGGGTGGCGGTGGGCATCGTACTGGCAAGAAAGGCGGTGCATGGAAGGAACTAAATAATTTTGCAAAAAAATATTACCCCAATGCAACCCTGCAGTATGAATGGGCAACACAGGATTGTATGAGCCTTGATGGAATTCCGTATATTGGGCAGTATTCAAAAAACACGCTGGATATGTATGTTGCAACAGGTTACAATAAGTGGGGAATGAGTTCGTCTATGGTTGCAGCCAAAATCCTCGCTGATATGGTGCGAAACAACAAAAATGTTTTTGCAGAAGTTTTTTCGCCATCAAGGAGTATATTAAAGCCGCAACTTGCAATAAATGGCTTTGTGGCAACAATTAATTTGCTGACACCCACAACAAAAAGATGCCCCCATTTGGGGTGTGCACTTAAATGGAACAAGGCAGAACATACTTGGGATTGTCCTTGTCACGGTTCCAGGTTTCAGGAAAACGGAGAACTGATTGATAATCCATCCACAGGGAATATAGATGTGTAATAAATAAAGAAAATACCCCTTGCTTAACAATAAGGCAAGGGGTATTTTGTTAAAGATATTTGGTAACTTCTTTTACAATTCCTAAAACGGAGACTCTTGAGATATCAGAATTTTCAAATCTCTTTACAGGATAGTAGGGATTGATGGATTCAAGTTCCAACCAGTTGACCCCATAATTAAGGCGTTTGACAAATGCTTCTGTTTCATCAACCATAACAACAGCGATGGAACCGTTGTCAACAGATGACTGCAACCGCACCAGTATTTGACTGCCGTCATCAATCAGGGGAGACATGCTGTCGCCTGATACGTTGATTCGCACATATTTTTCCGGATCAGCACCATAAGGGAGGAAGGTTGGGACATAATCGTCCGGGGTGCTGTCCGCCAGACGACCAAAACCGGCTGATACACTGTTGAACACAGGAATTTGATAGATATTATCATTTCCATATGATGCTGTATCCATGTCCAGGTTTGGATTGTCTGAACGTCCCAGAAGATAATCAGAAGATATGTCAAGAAGTTCAGTCAGGTTTGTTACTACACTTACCAGAGGCTCTTGCTTATTGTTTTCATACTTGGAAAGGGTGCCTTTGCTCATGCCCCCGTCAAAGCGTCTGTTATATTTGAATGCCAGTTCCTCAAGGGTAAGATTTTTTGCTTTTCTGCATTCTTTTAATTTATCGCCAAAATTGTACATAAGAGTTATTCTCCTTTGAAAATCTTCTTTGTAATATAAGTATAACATATATTTTCCAAGAATGCAAGAAAAAGTTTCGAATTTATTAAAAAATTTTAAAAAAGTTGTTGACAACGAAACAAATCTGTGTTATTATGATGAAAAAGTTACAAAAAACGAAACAAAAAGTTTCGAGAAGGAGAACTATTATGACAAAGGTAAAGTTTAATAAGAGAAGGTTTTTCAAATTTATGTTTATTGTATCAATTCTTATGGTTGGTGCCTTCGTTGAGGAGGGAAATATAACAGGAGCGTTGGTTCTTGCTATGCTGATTTAATCAAAGGATTCAATGTATGATATGTAATTTGTTTTTGACATTGGGTGAATAAAGGGATATTCTTTTGCCAGTGAATCCAGGATTAAAAATGTGTTGTCCGTGGAATCAAGGTCAAGAATAATCAGCTCCTGCGGGTATAAGCTGTCTTTTTCTTTGTAGCTTTGAATTTTCCATGCAAAAGAACGCACAATGCCCTCGATGGATTCTTCCATATTTCTTACAGTAAGGACGGAATGAATAGGTTGGATTTTCTTCAGCAGGATATCCTTTGCGTGGGTCTTATGTAAAAATATGAGCAAAACACCTATGCCCAAAAAGAAACACAAAAACAAAACTATAAAAATATTAAACATAAAGATACCTCCCATATTTGGAGTATATGTGCAGGGGATTTATTTAGTTACAAACAAAAGAAAGTGAATAGTGATTATGAATAGCGAGAAAAGGCTGTCCCATAGCGAATATAAGAGTTGATTGTGCTCTTTGTTTTGTTGGGGGACAGCTTTGTTTTATATCATATATTAAAACATATTTTTCTTGCTTTTTGGCGGTATTTGTGGTATGCTTTAGAAAAAGGGTTTAAGATGCCTTTTGGAGGAGAAAATATGGATTTTACACCTTTAAAGGATTTTATGGATAGGTTGACCGATTGGGTTATTCCAGGCAACAGTGTTTGTGTTTATCACAAAAACGAAGAAGTTTTCAGATATAGCAGTGGATACAGCAATATTGAAAAAAAGATACCTATGTCAGGGGATATGTTTGTTAACATCTATTCCTGTTCAAAAATAGCTACTGTTGTTGCAGCTCTTCAGCTTTTGGAGAGGGGTTATTTTCTTTTAAACGACCCATTGTATGAGTATATTCCTGAGTTTAAAGAAATGCAGGTCAAAAACTCAGCAGGGGATGTTGAAAAAGCAAAAAACCCCATAACAATCGGCAATCTTTTTACTATGACCGCTGGATTTACATATAATCTTAATTCTAAGGGAATCAAAAAAGCCCGTGAAATAACTAACGGAGATATGAACACTGTCATGGTGGCAAAATGTATTGCTGAGGATGCTTTGGCATTTGAACCCGGCACACGCTGGGAATACAGCCTGTGCCACGATGTTCTTGCTGCGCTTGTTGAGGTTGTTTCTGGCAAGAGATTTGCAGATTACGTAAGAGAAAATATTTTTGAACCCTGCGGAATTAAAAATGCTGTATACCATCAAACGCCTGAAATAACTGCCAACATGGCGACACAGTATGTGTTCAGCATGACTAAGAATGAAGATATTGTTGCAGCACAAAGGGGCGACAAAAAAGACGAATCGGGCGTGGTTGAGGCTATAGAACCTACGGTTTCTCATGTCCTTGGTCCCATGTATGACAGCGGTGGGGCGGGGATAACCACTACGGTGAATGAGTATGCACTTCTATGCAATGCTCTTGCCAACTTTGGCAGGGCAAAAACTGGTGAGCAGATTCTTGCAAAAGGAACGATAGAGCTTCTAAGGACCAACCAGCTTTCGGAAGAATTGCTTAAAGACTTCAACTGGAAACAGCTTTCAGGCTATGGCTATGGATTGGGTGTTCGAACATTGATTGACAAAGCCAGGAGTGGAAGTGTAGGAGCTTTGGGTGAATTTGGATGGGGTGGTGCAGCAGGTGCCACAGCTTTGATTGACCCAGACAATGAATTTTCGTATTTTTATGCACATCATATGCTCAATCCCAAAGAGGAATATTACCAACCAAGACTGAGAAATGTGGCATATATGTGTCTTAATAAATAAATGTGATATTTTGGAGGTACTGTTATGATAGGAAAGAAATTGAGAAAACGTCTTTTTGGATTTAAAAAAGCAGATGTTTATGATTATGTTCAGGAAATGGATTTGAAAGCGTCTGAAAAATTGGCTGAAAAAGATAAGGAAATTGCTGAATTACGTGCCAAAATAGCAGAGCTTGAGGCAAATCGTGATGCGGTTGTTAACGTACTTCAGATTGCGGATGCAAAGGCAAAGGAAATGGTTGCAGAGGCAAGAAATGAGGCTGAAGAGATAAGAAAGACTGCAGAACGTGAGATGCAGGAGCAGAAGAGTATCGTAAATCGTGAAATAGAGATAAAACGCAGAGCCATAAAGAATTATTATGCCAACGAAAACAAAAAGATTGACCAGATAAAAGGCGAGGTTGAACGTATGCGTCAGGCGTCCCTTGAGGCTATACGCAGTTTTGAAAGGCAACTTTATGAAGTGGAAAGAATGTCTGACAACAATCGTTCATATTTGAACTCCGCCATGAATTATGCAGATACAGGTGCAGTGCCCGAGGGCTTTGAAAATGTTGATAGGGATATCCCTGTTCACATAGTGGAATCAATTTAAGTTTTATAATATCACAAATACAAAAAACAGTACATAATATATAGAGAGATGTAATATATCTCAAAATACGCTTATCCGGTTTGGCTGATAAGCGTTATTTTCAGTAAACATGCAAAAAGAAAGGCGATGAGTTTTTAGTGAATGTTTATTTGGACAACAGCTCTACGACGCGGGCATATAAAGCAAGTGCAGAATTGGTAGCTGATGTCATGTATAATTCCTACGGAAATCCATCCTCATTGCACAGAAAAGGTATTGAAGCGGAAAAAGTTATAAAAACAGCCAGAGATCAAGTGGCAAATACGCTAAAAGCGACACCGGGTGAGATATATTTCACCTCTGGTGGAACAGAATCAGATAATCTGGCAATACTAGGGGTGTGCAGAGCAAGCAGGGGTAAGCATGTGCTTAGCACTAATATAGAACATCCTGCTGTCCTTAACACGTTGCAGCATCTTGAAAAAAGGGGATATAATGTTGAACTTATTCCTGTTTCTAAAAAAGGTGTTGTTGACCTTGAAAAATTGTCAAGAATGATAAGAAAAGATACGGCACTTGTAAGCTGTATGTATGTTAATAATGAAATTGGAACAATCCAACCTGTGGAAAAAATTGGTAAGATAATAAAGACAGAAAATCCCTATACTGCTTTTCACATTGATGCAGTGCAGGCATATGGCAAAATGCCGATTTCAGCCAATCAGACCGGGGCAGATTTGATTTCGTTAAGCAGTCACAAAATCCATGGTCCCAAAGGTGTGGGAGCATTGTATGTAAAGAACAGAACTAGACTTTCGCCAATAATTTTTGGCGGAGGGCAACAGGATAATGTGAGACCTGGCACCGAAAATGTTCCCGGTATTGCAGGGTTTGGTCTGGCAGCACAGATAAGTCATGAGAATTTGTTAGAAAAAGCAGAACGTATGACCTATCTCCGCAATAAATTGCGTGATGGAATCCTCTCGCAGCTTGACGATGTTGTTGTCAATACACCTACAGAGGGAGCAGCACCTCACATCCTTAATATATCGTTTGGGTATGTGAAGTCTGAGGTTTTGCTTCATTCACTGGAGGCAGAGGGAATATATGTATCTTCGGGATCTGCTTGTTCCAGCCACAAGAAGGGACCAAGTTATGTGCTGACTGCTATAGGAACTGATAAAAAAATGATTGATGGCAGCATAAGGTTCAGTCTGTCAGAGTTTACTACAGAAGAGGAAATTGATTATACAGTTGCAAAAGTTGTTGAACACGTGGGGAAGATACGAAAACTTTTAAAAAGATAAGTCAGGAGAGTTTTTATGCAAAAGATAGATTTAATACTTTTGAAGTACGGTGAGATTGCTCTGAAGGGGCTTAACAAGCCCCTTTTTGAGGCAAAGCTTGTGGACAATATCAAAAGTCGCCTTGAAAGTATAGGCAAGTTTAGTATAAGAAAAGCACAGTCCACCATATATGTTGAGCCATTGGAAGATGGTGTTGATATGGAACTTACTATTGAAAGTCTTACACAGGTTTTTGGTATTGTCAATATATGTCCAGTTGCCAAGTGCAGCAAGGACATGGAGAGCATCGCAAAAACCGCCATTCAATGTGTAGAAGACACGCGCACAACCGAAAAAACATTCAAAGTGGAGGCGAAGAGGGAGGATAAAACCTTCCCCCTGAATTCTCCCCAGATTTGCATGGAGCTGGGCGGAAAAATTTTGGGTGCAGTTGATGGAATTTCTGTTGATGTGCATAAGCCTGATATCATGGTCAACGTGGAGATAAGACAAGAGGCATATGTTTATACAAGAAAGATTAAAGGCGCGGGAGGTATGCCTGTAGGTACAAATGGTAAGGCGACTATACTTCTTTCAGGAGGAATAGACAGTCCTGTTGCTGGGTATATGATAGCAAAACGCGGTGTTGCCTTGGAGGCAGTGCATTTCCACAGTCATCCCTACACAAGTGACCGTGCCAAAGAAAAGGTAATTGACCTTGCAAAGCAGATGTCAAAATATTGTGGCAAGATACGACTCCGTATTGTGCCTTTTACTAAGATACAGCTTGATATAATTGAAAAATGTCCAGAGAATTATCTTACAATAATTATGAGAAGGCTTATGATGCGAATCGCAGAAAAAATCTCAGCCAAAGAAGGCTCGGCTGCATTGATAACAGGAGAAAGTATTGGTCAGGTTGCCAGCCAGACAATGGAAAGCCTTGTTTGTACAGATAATGCGGTGATACAGCCTGTTTTCAGACCATGCATCGGTATGGACAAGGAGGAAATTGTTACAATTTCAAAGAAAATTGGCACATACGAAACTTCCATATTGCCATATGAAGATTGTTGTACAATTTTTGTTCCCAAACATCCCAAAACCAAGCCCCAGCTTGATGAAATCATTGAGGCGGAAAAGGCTTTGGGAGATATTGAATCGGCACTTGATGAGGCTATAGAACAGGAAGAAATTCTGGTGATAAAGTAATGAAAAACATAGAAAATGTAGTTTGTGAACTCCTGATAGAAAGAAAGATGAAACTTGCAACATCAGAAAGCTGCACAGGCGGATTGATTGCACAAAAAATCACATCTGTACCGGGTGCGTCGGAGTGTTTTGACTGCGGCGTGGTGACATATTCCAATGAGCAAAAACAAAAACTCCTTAAAGTTTCGGCAGATACTCTTGAAAAATTTGGTGCAGTGTCAGAACAAACTGCACTTCAGATGTGTGAAGGAGTAAGGGAACTTGCCGATGCAGACCTTGGGATTTCGGTTACCGGTATTGCGGGTCCCGGTGGAGGGACGCCGGATAAGCCTGTAGGTACTGTGTGGATAGGGCTTTGTGGCAGAAATGTTCATAAAGCACAGAAATTTCTGTTCGGTGGTGACAGAAATCAAGTTCGGGAGAGCACTGCGGTTGCAGCATTGGAAATGGTAAAAGAGGCTATTTTGAATAATTAAAAAGAGAGGCATTTGCCTCTCTTTTATAATCCTATAATATCTTTTATTACTTCACCGGCAATGATGAGACCTGCAACTGATGGAACAAAAGAAGTGCTGCCGGGAGTTCGGCAATCAGCAGACTGGTTGATAGGCTTTATAGCGTCTTCTTTTGAATATACAACCTTAAGAGATTGCACACCACGTGTTTTCAGTTCTCTACGCATCACTCTTGCTAACGGACATACAGAGGTTTTGTAAATATCCGCAACTTCAAATCGGGTTGGGTCAAGCTTGTTGCCTGTCCCCATGGAACTAATGATTGGCACATTGCAGTTTTCTGCACGAACAGCCAACTCAATCTTTGCACTTACGGTATCTATGGCGTCCACAATGTAGTCAAAATCTGAAAGAGGGAAGTTGTCCGCATTTTCAGGAAGATAAAAGATATTGTGCAAAGTTATTTGTGCATCCGGATTGATGGAAAGAATACGTTCTTTCATAGCCTCGGTTTTGTACATGCCAATGGTATCCATTGTGGCAATAATCTGGCGATTGAGGTTTGAAATGGCAACCTTGTCGTTGTCAAACAGTGTGAAGTTGCCAACACCACAACGGGCAAGTGCCTCAACTACATGTCCGCCAACTCCACCAAGACCCAATATGGCAATGTGAGCATTTTTAAGTTTTTGCATGTTATCTGCACCCAAAAGCATTTCGGTGCGTGAAAATTTATCAGACATTTTATTTTTTCGCTTTCATATTAATCAACCTGATAATAACAGGAGTTAAAACAATATTAAGAACCAGCTCAATAACAAAATTAAAACTGAATATAGTAACCAGAAATGCGGTGACATTGCCGTACCATTCAATCAAAGTTGGGATAAAGAAAATTACACAGCCCAACAGAAACACACTGGTATTAGCAATGGGACTCAAAATTGCTGCAACAGCAGATGCAACTGTTTGATTTGCTTTTTTCAAAAGTTTGAAGATAATGGCAGGCAAAACACCTGCGGCAATACCCTTGGCAACAACCGTGATAAATGTACCTGCAGCGGTTACCGCCCAGAATGGTGCAGCATCGCCGGTCAAAAGAACGGTTATTCCAAAAACAAGACCCAGCCAAGCCCCCATACCAATGCCACAGGTTACAGCACCAATGACAATAGGAGTCAGGGAGAGCGTGATGGAGAAGGTTCCAAAGCGGATTGCCATGCTCAGGTATTGAAGAACAATTACCAATGCAGTAAGAACCGCACCAAGAACCATGGTTTTGGTTGACATTTGATTTCTTTGTGTTTTCATAAAATTCCTCCTTGCTGTCGTTCACGATAGTGTGATACAACGCATAAAATTTTATATAAACCCTGCTTGCAGAGCCTATAGTCAACAGTTTTTCTTATATAAAATATTCAAACCTTTAAGCACCATATTTTCGTCAAGGGTGATTTCGTGCTTACAATGGCGGATGATGGTGGAGGCAAGTCCACCTGTAGCATATACATTAAGGTCAATACCCATTTCTTCGTTAAAACGGTCAATCATTCCATCAATGAGGCATGCATTGCCAAAAATAACGCCTGACTTCATACAGTCAACAGTATTTTTTCCTATAACAGATTTAGGTGCTTCAAGGCTTATTTGGGGAAGCTGAGCGGTGTCGCTGGCAAGTGCTTTAAGTCCCATACCAACACCGGGGATAATGGAAACACCAATAAAAGCACCGTCAGGGTCCATAAGCATCATTTTTGTAGCAGTACCCATATCCACAATCAAGGATGGACTTCCGTAAATGTGATGTGCGGCAACACAGGCACAGATGAGGTCAGCACCCACGCTTGAGGGATTGTCACATTGTATTTTGATGCCGGTTTTTATTCCAGGACCTACCATAATGGGTTCAACACCATAAATGAAATTGATTGCCTTTTTCATTACAGAGTTAAGAGGAGGCACAACAGAAGAGATAATAGCCCCCTGAATTTCGGATTTACCCACATCGTGTATTGCAAGAATACTGCGGATTTTTGTGGCATATTCGTCCTCGGTCTTGTTTGCGTTTGTGGCGATGCGGGCAACAAACTTGAGTTCGTCGTTCAAAAAACCGCCAAGAACAATATTTGTATTTCCAATATCAACAGCAAGTATCATAATAACAAATCCCCTTGTATATAGCTTTTGACAAGACAAGTATATCACTAAGTGGGCAAAAAATCAATACAAAAATGACCGACAATTTGCCGGTCATTAATTTTAAAGAATACTGTGGAGAAATTGTTGGGTTCTGGAGTCCTGAGGATTTGTGAATATTTCATCAGGAGTTCCCTCTTCAACAATTTTTCCGTCACTCATAAAGATTACACGGTCTGCAACCTCTCGGGCAAAGCCCATCTCATGAGTTACCACAACCATGGTCATTCCCTCTTTGGCAAGTTCTTTCATAACATCAAGAACTTCGCCCACCATTTCCGGGTCAAGGGCAGAGGTAGGTTCGTCAAACAGCATAACATCGGGACTCATCATAAGGGCCCGAACAATAGCGACACGCTGCTTCTGACCGCCTGAGAGCTGTGCAGGATAAGCACCAGCACGGTCTGCGAGGCCAACACGGTTCAAAAGAGCCATTGCCTTTTCTTCGGCTACCGCTTTGCTCATCTTAAGGAGCTTTATAGGAGCAATGGTCAAGTTTTTAAGGACGGTCATATGAGGAAAGAGGTTAAACTGTTGAAAAACCATTCCCATTTTCTGTCTGTGGAGATTGATGTTTGTCTTTGGGTCTGTGATGTCTGTGCCCTCAAAAACTATGGTTCCGGAAGTAGGAAGCTCAAGCAGGTTAAGGGAACGCAGGTAGGTGGATTTGCCTGAACCTGACGGGCCGATAATTACAACCACTTCACCCTTTGTTATTCCTGCGGTAACTCCGTCTAAAGCCTTGATTTTGCCGTTGTTATAATATTTACAGAGGTCGGTTGTTTTAATGATGAAATTATCGTTCATTTTTGCGGAGCCTCCTTTCCAAAATACCTACAAGCCAAGTGAAAAACATTACCATCACAAGGTAAACTGCGGCGATTGAAAGAAGCGGCCAGAAACTCTGGTATGTAATACCGCGGATTATATTGGCACCGCGAGTAAGATCGGTAACACCAACATATCCGGCAATGGCTGTCTCCTTTAAAAGAACAATAAACTCGTTTGCAAGTGCCGGCAAAATGCTTTTGAATGTTTGCGGAAGAATGATGAAGAGCATAGTCTGGGTATAGTTAAAACCCAGGGAACGTCCGGCTTCTGCCTGACCCTCATCAATACTCATAATACCGCCTCGGATAATCTCGGCAACATACGCACCGGAGTTTATACCGAAAGCAATTATACCACAGAGCATCTTGTTGCTGGAACTTGCCATTATGATGAAGAATATAATAAGAATCTGAACCATTGCTGGCGTACCGCGAATCACCGTGAGGTAAACTTTGGAAATTATGTTTCCAATGCAGAGTAAAAACTTTGAAATACCTTTTTTCATCTGATGGTATTGCTTGTCGTAGGTAACACGAATTGCGGCAACAATAATACCAAGTGCAACACCCCAAATAAGTGCAAAAAAGGTAAGAATAAGGGTATTCTGCACACCCTCAACAAGATACTTCCAGCGATTGTCAACTATAAACGCTGTATTGAAGTCCTGCATAAGCTTTGTAATCCATTCAGGCATTTTATATATGCTCCTTTCATAACAAATAAAGAGGGCTGTGTCATCACGATACAGCCCTTATAATTAAGCTTGAATATTATTCAGCAGGAATGTACTTTTCGATAATGTTCTTAACTGTACCGTCAGCAATCAATTCGCCCAAAGCATTGTTGATGCTTTCCAGAAGCTCGGGATTATCCTTTGATACTGCGATAGCGTAGTCTTCGATAGCATATTCTGTATCAAGAATTTTAAGACCAGGGTTATTCTGAACAAAGATTTTTGCAGGCTCGTTGTCGATAACTACACAGTCAACCTTGTCTGAGTTAAGAGCCATAACAGCATCAGCACCTTTGTTGTAGCGTTCTACGGTGCCAAGACCCTCGTCTTCAATGTCCCATGTGCAGTAAAGGTCACCTGTTGTAGCAAGCTGAACACCAATCTTGTTTGATGCACCTTCTTTAAAGAGGTCATCAGCTGTAGTAATAGCAGAACCTTCTTTAACAATGATTGACTGGATACCTGTTGCATATGACTGTGTGAAATTTACCTGTTCAAGACGTTCATCTGTAACTGTCATACCTGCAGCAGCAAAGTCGTATTTGCCTGTCTGTACGCCAGGGATAAGTGAGTCAAAATCAACATTTTCAATAACAAGTTCGTATCCAAGTTTCTCAGCGATTGCTTTTGAAATTTCAGCGTCAATACCCACAACCTCGTTGTTTTCCATATATTCATATGGAGGGAATTCTGCGTTTGTAGCCATTGTAAGAGTGTTTTCATCCTTTGCACCGCAGCCTGCAAGACAGCAAACAGCCAGCATAAGTACAAGAGTTAATGCGATAATTTTTTTCATAATATAAGCCTCCTAAGCTTTTTAGAATATGTATTAATATTTTAAATGAAAAGGGGAAATTTGTCAAGTGTTTTCAAAGCAAAACAGTATAAAACAACCGCAGGGAAAAATCTCTGCGGTTGTAAATAGCTTTTGTACAGAAAAACGTATTTATTAATACATTCCGCCCATTCCGCCACCGGCACCAGCCATAGCTGCAGCCGCCGCTGCATCAGCTGTAGGGTCTGGCTTGTTTGCAACAAGGCTTTCGGTTGTAAGAACCATTGATGCAACAGATGCTGCATTCTGGAGAGCTGAACGTGTAACCTTTGTGGGGTCAACAATACCGTTTTTAAGCATATCCATATATTCTTCTGTAAGAGCGTTGTAACCAATACCAACTTCGCTTGCCTTGATTTTGTTTACAATTACGCTGCCCTCAACGCCTGCGTTGAATGCAATCTGGCGAACAGGTTCTTCAAGAGCACGAAGAACAGTCTTTGCGCCAACCTTTTCGTCACCTTCAAGAGCGTTCATGTGTGCTTCAACTGCTGGCATAGCATTGATGAAAGCGGTACCACCGCCGGCAACAATGCCCTCTTCAACTGCTGCACGTGTTGCTGCAAGAGCATCTTCAATGCGGAGTTTCTTTTCTTTCATTTCAACTTCTGTTGCAGCACCAACTTTGATAACAGCAACACCGCCTGAAAGTTTTGCAAGTCTTTCCTGAAGCTTTTCTCTGTCAAAGTCAGAAGTGGTAGCCTCGATTTGATTTTTAATCTGGTTGATACGTGATTTGATTGCGTCTGCATCGCCTGCACCATCAACGATAATAGTTGTTTCTTTGAGAACTTTAACCTGACGTGCACGACCAAGCTGTGCGATAGATGTTTCTTTGAGGTCAAGACCGAGTTCGTCGGAAATAACTGTACCGCCTGTAAGGATAGCGATGTCTTCCAGCATAGCTTTTCTTCTGTCACCAAAACCGGGAGCCTTAACGCCAACACAGGTGAATGTTCCGCGGAGTTTGTTTACAATCAAAGTAGAAAGTGCTTCGCCCTCAATATCCTCAGCAACAATAACGAGTTTTTTGCCCTGCTGAACAATCTGTTCAAGGAGGGGGAGGATATCCTGGATTGTTGTAATCTTTTTGTCGGTAATAAGGATATATGCGTCGTCGATTACAGCTTCCATTTTTTCGGTATCTGTAATCATGTAAGGTGTGATATAACCACGGTCAAACTGCATACCTTCAACAACTTCTGAATAAGTTTCAGCAGTTTTTGATTCCTCAACGGTGATAACGCCGTCACTTGTAACCTTTTCCATAGCGTCAGCAATCAATTCGCCAATAGCTTCGTCTGCAGCGGAAACAGCAGCAACTCTGGCAATATCGTCGCGACCACTGATTTTTTTACTGTTTTTAACAACTTCAGCAACTGCAACTTCAACAGCTGATGCGATACCTTTTCTTACAATCATGGGGTTTGCACCTGCAGTAACATTCTTAAGACCTTCGCGAACAAGTGCCTGAGCAAGAAGTGTTGCAGTGGTTGTACCGTCACCTGCGATATCATTTGTCTTTGAGGCAACTTCTTTTACAAGCTGTGCACCCATGTTTTCAAATGGGTCATCAAGCTCGATTTCCTTTGCAATGGTAACACCGTCATTTGTGATGAGGGGTGCACCGAATTTTTTGTCAAGAACAACATTTCTGCCTTTTGGACCAAGTGTAACCTTTACTGTGTTTGCAAGCTGGTTTACACCTTTTTCAAGTGCGTGTCTTGCATCTTCACCAAATAAAATCTGTTTAGCCATTTTTATTACCTCCTGAAATTAGTCAATTATAGCCAGAACGTCGCTCTGACGAAGAATGGTGTATTCTGCACCGTCAAGCTTAACCTCTGTGCCTGCATACTTGCTGATTAAAACTTTGTCGCCTACCTTAAGCTCCATTTTAACTTCTTTGCCGTCAACAACACCGCCGGGACCAACAGCAACGATTTCAGCAACTTCGGGCTTTTCCTTTGCGGAACCTGCCAGAATGATGCCGCTCTTTGTTGTTTCCTCAGCTTCTACCATCTTTATAACTACTCTGTCTGCCAATGGTTTGATGTTCATTTGAATTGCCTCCTTATGTTATATGAATTAAATTAAAAACTGTTTTGTGTTAGCACTCTAAATGGGTGAGTGCTAACCTTACTAATAATACAAAATTCTCCCATGTAAATCAAATCCAGTTATGGACGGTTATAGGTGATTATTTGTTATTATATTCAATTATTTACCAAAATCTGCTCCAAGCTGTCATTTTTGCATAACACTGGCTATAGCAAAGGCGGAAATGCCTTCTTTTCTGCCTTCGAAACCCAAACTTTCTGTAGTGGTTGCTTTAATATTTATAGAAGAAATATCAATCTGCAGAACATTTGAAATATTTTTGCGCATTTCTTCGATAAAAGGGGATAGTTTTGGACTTTGTGCCACGATGGTGGAGTCAATATTATTTATGAAGAAACCCTTGGTTTCTAAAATGTGCTTTGTTTGCTTCAAAAGGACAAGACTGCTGATATCCTTGAAACTGTTGTCGGTGTCGGGAAAGTGTTTGCCTATATCCCCCAGAGCCGCAGCGCCCAAAATGGCGTCCATGATTGCGTGAACAAGGACATCTGCATCTGAATGACCCAAAAGACCTTTATCGTATGGTATTTCAACACCACCTAGAATAAGTTTTCTGTTTTCTGTAAGGGCATGCACGTCATACCCAAGACCAACTCTCATAATAAACTCCTTTTAATATATTGCAACTATTTGCTTAAAAAATGGTGAATAGCTTCTGCTACAGGTATATCCTCAGGGGTTGTCACTTTTATGTTTGTATACTCACCGTCAGCAATGTGAACAACAAAGCCCGCATTTTCGGCAATGGAACAGTCGTCTGTGCCGGTAAAGCCTGATTCGTCGGCACGGATATATGCAAGCTTTATTTCCTCTGACCGGAACACCTGAGGCGTCTGAATAAGACGCAAAACTTCACGGTCAATAGTTTCCTCAATATTGCCGTCTTGAGAAATGCGTTTGACAGTATCCTTGGGGATAACACCGGGAGCAGAGGCTCCAAAGGTGTCTGCTAGAAGTACAAGCTCGTCAATTTTATCCGTAGAAACAAATGGTCGTGCTCCGTCATGAATTGCCACCAGTTTGTTGTTGGGCGCCATTTGCAAACCGCATTTGACAGATTCTCCACGGGTTTTACCGCCGGGTATTACATCGGTCACCTTTGAAATGCCAAATTCACGGACCATATCCCATACAGTAAGAATGCAGTCAGCTTTTGTGACAATGATAATGGAATCAATGGAATGTGAATTGTCAAACTTTAGCAATGTGTGTGCCAAAACCGGCATGTCATCAATAAGAATAAACTGTTTGTTATTGTCACCCATACGACGGCTGTCACCGGCTGCAACGATTATTGCTGTTGCTGTGGGTGAGGTTCTTTTTCTAATGGACATAGGAGAAACCTCCAGACAAATTTTTATAGCGCCAGCATTTCTTTGATTTCCTCAGGGGAAACTTTTTTTGCAAGCACCAACTCTGATATAAGAATGTTTTTTGCGTTTGAAAGCATTTTTCGTTCTGCATTTGACAATGATTTTTTGTTGTCACGCAAAAGAAGTGTTTTCGCAACGGTTGCAACATCAATTAAGTTGCCCTTTTTGATTTTTTCGATATTCTCTCTGTAACGTTGGTTCCAGTTGTTGTTTGTATCTTCGCAACAGTTGTGAAAGTGGTTGATAGCTTCGTTGGCGGCATCTTCAGAAACTATTCGTCTGATGCCGATGGTGTCAAGGTTGTTAACGGGCAGCATTACCTTCATGTCGCTTACGGAAATCTGCAGGATATAGTACTTATGGAGCTCGCCGAGAATTTTCTTTTCCTCGATGTCGACAATTATACCGGCCCCATGCATTGGATAAACTATTTCGTCGCCTATATTGAACACATAAAGACTTCCCTTCAAAAACTTTTATATTTTAAATATATTTTTCTATTTTTAAATTATTTACAAAATTCATCAATAACATCTTTTATATTACTGAAAGGACAAAGTTCTATACTGTTGAATTTTTTGAGCTTTTTTAAATCAACAGCAGGAATAATACACCGTTTAAAACCCAAATTTTCGCACTCAGCAATTCTGGATTCAAGAAAACTGCATGTTCGCAGTTCACCGGTAAGACCTACTTCGCCAATGGCAACGGTTTCGTTGTCGATTGGTTTGCCACAAAAACTTGATGCAAGAGCAAGAACCAAGCCTAAATCTGCCGCAGGTTCAACAATCCTCAGTCCTCCCACAACATTTACATACGCATCGTAGGCTGACATTCGGAGTCCACCCCGCTTTTCAAGGACTGCCATCAGCATGATTGAACGGCTTATGTCAGGTCCGCTTGCCATGCGTCTTGGATTGCCGAAAGAGGTGGGGGAGACAAGAGCCTGAACCTCTGCAAGAACAGGTCGGGTGCCCTCCATAGTGCAGATTATACACGAACCGGGAACATTTTCCGGCCGCCCGGAAAGCATTGCCAAAGAGGGATTGGGAACTTCCTCAAGACCACTGCCCTTCATTTCAAACACACCGATTTCGTTTGTTGAGCCAAAACGGTTTTTAACAGCACGGAGAATGCGGAAAGACTGGTGCCGTTCTCCCTCAAAATATAAAACACAGTCAACCATATGTTCTAAGATTTTAGGTCCGGCAAGAGCACCCTCTTTTGTAACATGTCCCACAAGAAATACAGAAATGGAATTTTCCTTGGCAATTTTCATAAGAACAGATGTTACGTCTTTTATCTGTGCTACATTTCCCGGTGTGGACTGGATTTCGGGATTATACATTGTCTGGACGGAATCTACGATGAGAATATCAGGGTTCTCACGGAAGACACAGTCAATTATATAGCTCATATTGGTTTCGGAATAAACTTTAAGATTTTCGGTTGTAATCCCAAGACGCTGTGCACGAAGTTTTATTTGTCGTTGTGATTCCTCACCGGATACATACAGTATTTTACCTGATTTGCCCATGTGTTCACAAATCTGGAGAAGAAGAGTGGATTTGCCTATACCCGGGTCACCGCCAACAAGAACAAGTGAGCCTTTCACAAGGCCGCCACCAAGAACCCGGTCAAGTTCGTCCATGCCGGTGGAGGAACGAACCTCGTCAACAGAATCTATATCAGCAATGGTCTTGGGGACACTTGATGATACAGAGGGGGTTGACATCACAGCAACCTTGGAGTTTGAGGATGTGGATTTTATCACTTCTTCAACCATGGTGTTCCAGGAATTGCAGGTAGTACATTTCCCCATCCATTTCGGATAGGAAGCACCACATTCAGAACAGACATATACTGTTTTTGTTTTCATAATTAATTACCTTATTTCTTTGTGTTTTTTGCAGCGGTAAGAGTGTTCTGCATAAGCATTGCTATTGTCATAGGACCAACACCGCCGGGAACGGGAGTGATTGCACCTGCAACATTTTCAACTGCTTCAAAATCAACGTCACCCACCAGTTTTCCGTCATCAAGACGATTCATACCCACGTCAATCACAACAGCACCGGGTTTTACCATGTCTGCGGTAACAAAATTTGCACGGCCTACAGCTGCCACCAAAATATCAGCCTGACGGGTTACTTCCTTGAGGTTCTTTGTTCTGGAGTGGCAGGTTGTAACAGTTCCGTTTTTGTGGAGGAGGAGCATGCTCATTGGTTTACCTACAATGTTGCTTCTGCCGATGACAACACAGGTTTTGCCCTCAATTTCTACATTGCTCTCCGCAATAAGCTCCATAATACCTGCAGGGGTACAGGGAACAAAATCATAATCCCCTATCATTATTTTACCCACATTTACAGGGTGGAAAGCATCCACGTCTTTTTCAGGACGAATAGTGTTGATTACAGCCTTCTCGTCAAGGTGTTTGGGGAGAGGAAGCTGTACAAGAATACCATGGATTTTGTCGTCATTATTAAGCTTTTCAACCAAGGCTACAAGTTCTTCCTGAGTTGTTGCTTCGGGGAGGGCAAATTTTTCAGAATGCATACCAAGTTCTATGCACATAGCCTCTTTCCTGCCGACATAAACCTTTGAGGCAGGGTCCTCACCTACTATGATTACGGCGAGACCGGGGGTTGTTCCGTTTTTCTTCAGGTTTTCTATCTCTGTTTTGAGATTTTCCTTTATTCTTGCTGATACTGTTTTTCCGCTTAAGATTGTTGCCATTTTTATTTTCTCCTTTTGTTGGTTTTATAAGACAATTTGCTCCAAACCCCACAAGGTCAAGACGATTTGCCTGCTTTAGTGCTTTTATTATAAGTTGATAATTTTTAGGGTCACGATACTGTAGAAGTGCACGTTGCATCTGTTTTTCTTTGTAGTCTGTGGCTACATATACAGATTTTCCGGTCCGTGGGTCAATGCCGGTATAATACATACAGGTTGAAATACTGCCCGGGGTGGGATAAAAATCCTGTACCTGTTCGGCAGAAATTTTGTGTTTGTTCAGATATTCCGCCAGTTTTATTGCATCCTTTAAGGTGCTGCCGGGGTGTGATGACATAAGGTAAGGGACAGCATACTGCTCAACACCTAAATCCCTATTTATAGTCTCAAACTTGTTCAGAAATTTTTCGTACACACTATATGAGGGTTTGCCCATAAATTTAAGAACATTGTCTGAAATATGTTCAGGAGCAACCCTGAGCTGACCGCTGATATGGTGCTTGCAAAGTTCTTTGAAAAAACTGTCGTCTTTGTCACACATCAGGTAATCAAAGCGTATACCGGATCGGACAAAAACCTTTTTCACACCGGGCAACTTCCGCAATTTTTGCAGAAGTTCAAGATAATCACGGTGTGAAACCTCTAAGTTTTTGCAGGGCGATGGAAACAGGCATTGTTTGTTCTTGCATACACCACTCTTTAATTGGTTTTGGCATGATGGTGCCCTGAAGTTTGCTGTTGGACCGCCTACGTCGTGTATATATCCTTTAAAGTTAGGTTTTTTGATTAGTTTTTCGGTTTCACGCAGGATTGATTGCTGGCTACGTGAAGTTACGGTTCTGCCCTGATGAAAGGCCAAGGCACAGAAGTTGCAATTGCCAAAACAGCCACGGCAGGATGTTATGCTGAATTCAACCTCGCATATTGCAGGAACACCGCCCAAGGCCTCATATGACGGATGATATGTTCCCTCGTAGGGGAGTTCGTACACGGCGTCCAATTCCTCGGTGGTAAGTGGTGGTGAGGGAGGCAGTTGAACGATAGATTTTTTATCGTTATCTTTTTGTACCAAGGTTTTGCCCCGCACAGAATCCTGTTCCTCATATTGTATACGAGTTGCATCTGCATATAATCTTTTGTTTTGCGAAACCTCATCAAAGGACGGAATATGAACAAAGTCATCGGGGAAGTCATAGTCATTATCCTCAACATATGCGGTTCCTGCAACGTGTTTTATTTGATTGACAGGGACGCCACAGTTCAGAAGTTCGGCAATCTCTACAATCTGATGTTCCCCCATGCCATAAATCAGTATGTCCGCACCGCTGTCTATAAGAATACTTCTGCGGACCTTGTCGGACCAGTAGTCATAGTGTGCAAAACGCCTCAGGCTTGCCTCAATGCCACCGATGATAATGGGTATCTTTTTTCCAAAAGCCTCGCGGAGTCTGTTGCAATACACGACGGTTGCTCTGTCAGGGCGTTTGCCCGTTACTCCTCCCGGTGAATAAAGGTCTTTGGAACGGACCTTTTTGGATACTGTGTAGTGATTGACCATAGGGTCAATATTGCCGGATGAAACAAGAAACCCAAGGCGGGGTGTACCAAGAACCTTAAATGCCTCGCAGTCGTGCCAGTCGGGCTGAGAAATTATACCCACTGTATAGCCTGCGTTTTCAAGCACTCTTGAGATTATGGCATGACCAAAACTGGAATGGTCAACATATGCGTCACCAATTATATAAATGAAATCAAGCTGGTGGATTCCGCGTTTTTTCATATCAACTTTTGAAACAGGAAGAAACATGCTTAAATCCTCGCTTTAAATGAAAATTACAATAAGAATATTTTACCACAAAAAATATTTTTTTTCAACCGAATTTTGATATAAATTTTGCTTGACGGAAATAAGACGGGGTTGTATAATAAATCATGAAATTACATTAAGCAAAGATAACTTGAGGAGTGTGTACAAATGAGAGCAGTTGTTTCAGTTATGGGTATTGACCAGACAGGCATTATAGCAAAGGTGAGTGATTGCCTTTTCCGGTATGGCGTTAATATATTGGACATAAACCAGACCATTATGCAGAATATATTCACAATGGTTATGCTGGTTGAATTTAGTGAGGATTCAGGTGCGTCAAAGGATGTTATGGCAGAGTTTGAATGCATAGGCAAGGAGATAGGTGTTGAAATAAGAATGCAACACGAGGATATCTTCAATTCAATGCACAGAATATAGATTTTAACTTCGGAGGGCATATGATAAACACAAGAGAAATCATGGAAACAATCAAGATGATTGATGACCAGCATCTTGATATAAGAACAATAACAATGGGCATTTCTCTCCTTGACTGTATTGACAGCAGTGCGGAGAGGGCATGTGAAAAAATTTATGAGAAAATAACCCGTCTTGCAAAGGATTTGGTAAAGACAGGGGAAGATATAAGCCGTAAGTACGGCATACCAATTATAAACAAGAGAATATCCGTTACACCCATTTCAATCATTGCAGGGGCAAGTGATGCGGACAATTATGTTATGTTTGCCGAAACCCTTGACCGTGCAGCAAAGGCAACGGGTGTGAATTTTATAGGCGGATTTTCTGCACTTGTTCACAAGGGTTTTACCAAAGGTGACAGAATTTTGATAGAATCTATCCCCGAGGCTTTGGCTCGTACTGAGAGGGTTTGTTCATCTGTAGGTATTGCCACAACAAAGGCTGGCATCAATATGGATGCGGTAAAGATTATGGGACAGACAATAAAGAAAACAGCCGAGCTTACGGCTGACAGTGATTCCTTTGGCTGTGCAAAACTGGTGGTGTTTGCCAATGCGGTTGAAGATAATCCCTTTATGGCAGGAGCGTTTCATGGTGTTGGTGAGGGCGATTGCGTGATTAATGTGGGTGTCAGCGGTCCCGGTGTGGTAAAGGCTGCACTGGAAAAAGTAAAGGGTCAGGATTTTGGTACAGTTGCAGATGTGATAAAAAAGACGGCATTCAAGATTACGCGAATGGGTCAGCTTGTGGCACAAGAGGCATCAAAACGGTTGAATGTTCCTTTTGGAATTGTGGATTTGTCTTTAGCGCCTACACCTGAGGTGGGTGATAGCGTTGCTTACATCCTTGAGGAAATGGGTCTTGAAAAATGTGGAACCCATGGCACAACAGCGGCACTTGCGTTGCTTAACGATGCGGTTAAAAAGGGCGGAGTTATGGCGTCAAGTTATGTTGGTGGACTGAGCGGTGCCTTTATTCCTGTCAGTGAGGATGCGGGTATGATTGCTGCTGCAGAGTGTGGTGCATTGTCCCTTGATAAACTTGAGGCAATGACCTGCGTATGTTCGGTTGGTCTTGACATGATTGCAGTACCGGGTGATACATCTGCAGAGACAATTTCTGCAATTATTGCTGATGAAGCGGCAATCGGTGTTATAAACCA
>JAZRNA010000003.1:0-9500 GCA_045647945.1 Clostridia bacterium | reverse complement strand
TCACCCATATTCACTCTGGGGAACTTTATTGCATCAGGGTCACCCTGTTTTGCACATTCTGAAATTGCAGGTCCACCGGGATACCCAAGACCCAAAACCCTTGATACCTTGTCAAATGCCTCCCCTGCCGCATCGTCACTTGTTTTTGCCAGAACTTCATATGTGGCAAAATCCTTTACATAAACAATGTGACTGTGTCCGCCTGATGCCACAAGACATATAAACGGCGGCTTGAAATCTTGGTGTTCAATATAATTGGCACATATGTGCCCCTTTATGTGATGTACTGGAATAAGAGGTTTTTTTGACACAAAGCTGAGGGCTTTTGCTGTAGAAACTCCCACAAGAAGCGCACCCACAAGGCCCGGCCCATAAGTCACTGCAACAGCATCAACCTCTGAAAGGGTCATGTTGCAATCTTCAAGTGCCTTGTCCACCACATCGCTTATATTTTCTATATGCTTGCGTGATGCAACCTCGGGCACAACGCCCCCAAAGGTCTTGTGCAGTTCAATCTGTGTATTTATTACGTTTGAAAGAACCCTTTGTCCGTCTTCTACCACGGCTGCCGCTGTCTCGTCACAGGAACTTTCAATAGCAAGTATCTTCATAAGTCTTTACTCCTCCGCAATAACCTTTTTCATAAAAATTCCGTCTTCTTTTCCGTCATAGTATCCTTTTCGGATACCGATTTCACAAAAACCCATTTTTTTGTAGAGCTGTCTTGCAGGGGTATTGCTCACCCTTACCTCAAGATTGATTTCAAAAATCTTGGAGTTGCGACAGAACTTTTCAAGTTCTGCAATCATTCCCTCTGCGATCCCTTGTCGCCTGAAATCAGGGCTTACCCCCACATTCATTATATCTGCACTCTGGCACATATTCCAAAGTCCCGCATAGCCTACTGCCACGCCATCACAAACTGCAACCACATAAAATGCAATCTTGTTCTCCAGTTCCTTTTGAAAAGTTGCCTTTGCAAACCCTGAGTTAAAGCACTGCTCTTCAATTTTCACCAAGTCATCAATATGCTGACTTGTCATGGGTACATAATCTATCATAAATTTATCTTCTCAATCAAATTTTTTAGTTTTTCGGCACAAGTCTCATACACTGCCAAATCTCCGCCAAATGGGTCATCCACATTGCCTGTTTCTCCGACAAACTCTGTCAAAGTAGAAACCTTTGGAGAATCAGGCAAGTTTAATTTGTGACTTTCTGTCATTGTAAAAACAACATCTGCACTTTCAAACATTTCTGCCGTCAGTTGTGCAGATTTGTGAAATTTCAAATCAATGCCCCACTTTGCCACAGCCAGTTGTGCATTTTTCTCTGCACCGCTGCCCGGCATAACACAAAGTCCCGCAGATGCCGCAACACCGTTTTTGCCCAAGATATTGAATAATCCCTCAGCCATGGGACTTCTGCAGGTATTGCCTGTGCAGACAAATAAAACTGACTTTGCGGTCTTTGCATCAATCAATCTCTTTGCCGCCGCCTTATAAAGTCGGTTTTTAACTGCACGCCACAGCCCCTCATCAGGTATTTCAGGTGCATATACCTCTTTGATTCCCAAAGAATCACATTCACGCAGACAGTCAAACAGTCTTTGTGCCGCATCCTGAGGATTATCCTTTCTGCCCAATGACAAAAACTCAACTCCGTCCGGCAGCATATCCCTCATTTCATCAAACGTCAAAACAGCAATCTTTCCAAATGCACAGCGTTTTTCCAAAAACTCTGATACGCTTTCCATATCGCCTTTCAGGATATATACCTGGCATTTAGGTGAATAATGCTTATACTTCATGCCGGGGGCTTTGGGTATTCCGTCGTCTTTTACCTCGCTGCTTATTCTGACTTCTCCCAAAACTGTCTGGAGTTCTTCCACCGAAACACCTCCGGGTCTTAAAACAGTAGGTACTTCACTTGTCATGTCAATAACCGTGGATTCAACACCCACGCCACAATCTCCGCCTTTTATAATTCCGGCAACTCTGCCATTCATATCCTCAAAAACATGATTAAATGTTGTTGGACTGGGTTTTCCCGAAATGTTGGCACTGGGTGCCGCAACAGGAACACCACACTCTGCTATAAATTCCCTTGCAATTTTGTTTTCAGGGATACGTATCCCAACAGTTTTAAGTCCTGCTGAAACTGTTTCGGGGATACAAGGCTTCTTCTTTAAAATAATAGTAAGTGGTCCCGGCCAGAACTTTTCTGCAAGGGCTTTTGCCCCATCGGGAATTTCTTCAACCAAATTTTCTATTTCATCAAATGCTGAAACATGAACAATCAACGGGTTGTCAGAGGGTCTGCCCTTTGCCTCAAAAATTTTGGCTACCGCATCCGCACAAAGGGCGTTTGCCCCAAGTCCGTATACTGTTTCGGTAGGGAAAACCACCGTTTCACCTTTTTTTATCAATTCTGCCGCAACCTTTAATTCTTCGGTTGAGCTTTCAAAAACTCTTGTTTCCATAGAAACAAACCTCTTCTCCTATGCTTCACCCTGTAATTTCAATTTTTCACTTTGATCTGTGGTAATCAGTGCATCAATGATTTCATCAATGTCACCGTTCATAATTGCCTCAATCTTGTATAATGTAAGACCAATACGATGGTCAGAAACACGACCCTGAGGGAAGTTGTATGTTCTTATTCTTTCACTTCTGTCGCCTGTTCCCACCTGGCTCTTTCTGTCCGCCGCTATTGCCTCCTGCTGTTTTTGAAGTTCTGCCTCATAGAGCCTTGAACGAAGAACCTTCATCGCCTTGTCCTTGTTCTTGTGCTGTGAACGCTCGTCCTGACACTCAACAATAACACCTGTTGGTATATGAGTTATGCGGATTGCAGATTCTGTCTTGTTGACGTGCTGACCGCCTGCACCGCTGGCACGATAGGTGTCAATCTGCAGGTCTGCGGGGTTGATTTCAAAGTCAACCTCTTCCGCCTCAGGAAGTACCGCAACAGTAACCGTTGAGGTGTGAATTCTGCCCTGTGACTCAGTCTCAGGTACACGCTGTACGCGGTGAACACCGCTCTCGTACTTAAGTCTGCTGTATGCACCCTGACCCTCTATCATAAAGGATACTTCCTTTATTCCGCCGATACCGATTTCGCTGAGGTTCATAACCTCGGTCTTCCAACGCTTTGATTCGGCATACATGGAATACATTCTGTAGAGGTCTGCCGCAAAAAGTGCCGCCTCGTCACCGCCTGCACCACCACGGATTTCCACAATAACGTTTTTGTCATCGTTGGGGTCTTTGGGGAGGAGCAAGATTTTAAGCTCGCCCTCTATCCTCTCAATGTTCTCTTTCGCATCTGCAATTTCACCCTGAAGAATTTCCTTAAACTCTTTGTCAGTTTCCGGATCATCCATCATTTCTTTGGCATCCTGAATTGTGTTCATATTGGCCTTATATTCCTTATACTTCTCCACAATGGGTGTCATATCGGAATGCTCTTTGCAGAGCTTACGCCAGTTGTCCATATCTGCCATTACTGCAGGGTCGCTTATTTTTGCAGCCAGTTCCTCATGCTGTTTTTCTATAAATGATAATTTGTCAAACATAATATATCCTCTCTATTTCTCCAGTTCTCCACGTGATAACGCAGTAAGATATGCATCAATAAACCCGTCAAGGTCACCGTCCATAACCGCTCCTGTATTGCCTGTTTCAAAGTTTGTTCTGTGGTCTTTTACCATACTGTAGGGATGAAATACATAAGAACGTATCTGGCTTCCCCAACCAATTTCCATCTGAACGCCTTTCAGGTCCTCAATCTTTTCTTTCTGCTCACGTTCTGCAATTTCCACCAGCTTTGACTTGAGCATTTTCATTGCTGTTTCACGGTTTTTGTGCTGTGAACGCTCGTTCTGACAGGTGACAATTACACCCGTAGGAATATGGGTAATACGAATTGCAGATTCTGTCTTGTTGACGTGCTGACCGCCCGCACCGCTGGCACGATATGTGTCAACCTTTAAGTCATCGGGGTTTATATTGATTTCAATATCATCATCAATCTCAGGCATAACATCAAGTGATGCAAAGGAGGTATGCCTTCTGCCAGATGAGTCAAATGGCGAGATACGAACCAGTCTGTGTACACCTTTTTCGCACTTGGCATAACCATATGCATTGACGCCCTCAATCTGGAATGTAACGCTTTTGATGCCTGCTTCTTCACCGTCAAGGAAATCAAGTGTTTGGGTTTTGAACCCACGGCGTTCCGCCCATCTGGTATACATGCGATAAAGCATCTCGCACCAATCCTGAGCCTCTGTTCCTCCAGCACCTGCATGGAGGGTCAATATTGCATTACATCCGTCATACTTGCCAGAGAGCAGCGTCTCAAGTTTCATGGAATTAAGGTTTTCGGTAAGATCTTTGAAACCAGTCTTCACTTCGTCAAGAACACTGATGTCCTCTTCCTCAATAGCAAGTGCCACCAAAGTGGTCATATCCTCCCATGCGGAATACAGAGCATTATAACGCTCGATTTTGTTCTTTAAGCCTTTAATCCTCTGCAAAATCTTGCCTGCTGCATCCATGTCAGAATAAAAATCCGCCTCCATGGTCTTGGCATCAAGCTGAGAAATTTCCTCCATAGTTTTTTCTATGTTAAAGTGAATCCCTCAAATCTGTAATATCTTTCTTCATTCCGTCAAGTTCAATTTTGTATTCATCGAATTCTATCACATTATCACATCCTTTAAAGATAAATATTATAGTTATAGCTACGAGTTAGTTCTCGTCCTTTCCAAGACAGCAATGCTTATACTTCTTGCCGCTGCCACATGGACAGGGGTCATTTCTTCCAACCTTTTCACCCTTAACCACGGGCTTCTTTTCAACCGTTCCGTCACCGCCCAGGTTTTCTGCCATGGGCTTTGCCACCTGTTTGCGTTCCAAGTTTGACTGGAGTACAACATGGAAGAGGTTTTTCACCGTTTCCTCCTTGATTATGGCAATCATTTCTTCAAACATATCCATTGCCTCAAACTTGTATTCAACAACCGGGTCACGCTGTGCATAAGCACGAAGGTTTATGCCCTGACGAAGCTGCTCCATGCTGTCGATATGCTCCATCCACTTTGCATCAACTACCTGGAGCAAAATTATGCGTTCAACCTCACGCATTTTGTCGCCGAACATTTTTTCTTTGTCGGCATATTTGGCAAGAACCTTTTCCATCATCAAATCAACAAAAGATTCCACAGTCATGCGGTCAATATCATATGGGTCAAACTCCAATTCACCCTCACCAAACTCACCAAAAACCGCTGTAAGCTGGTCACGGATAGCCTCCCAGTTCCAGTCTTCTGCGTGAGGAGTCCCCGCTGTGTTGCGTGAAACAATATTCTCAAGCACGCTTGCCATCATCTTTTCAATCGTTACCTTTACATCAACACCGTCAAGAACTTCGTTACGCTGTTTATAGATGATTTCTCTTTGTTGGTTGTTTACATCGTCATAGTTGAGGACATGTTTTCTGATATCAAAGTTTCTGCCCTCAACCCTTGCCTGTGCGGTTTCTATGGAGTTTGAAACTATTTTGCTCTCAATAGCTTCACTTTCGTCAAAACCCACCAGCTCCATAATTCTGTTGATTTTGTCCGCAGCAAAAAGTCGCATCAAATCGTCTTCTAGGGACAGGAAAAATCTTGATTTGCCTGCATCGCCCTGACGTCCTGCACGACCACGAAGCTGATTGTCGATTCTTCGGCTTTCATGACGCTCGGTACCCATTATATAAAGTCCGCCTGCCTCAAGAACTTCCCTTTGCTCCGGCTCAATCTCCGCTTTATATTTTTCATTGAGTTCTTTGAATGTCTTTCTTGCATTCAGGATATCCTGGTCATCTGTCTCCGCAAAGCCTGTTGCCTGAACAATGAGTTCAGGACTAAATCCCATATTCGCCATTTCACGCTTTGCAAGGAATTCTGCATTACCCCCAAGAACAATGTCCGTTCCACGGCCTGCCATATTGGTTGCAATAGTAACAGCACCCTTTTTGCCGGCCTGGGCAACAATTTCCGCCTCTTTCTCGTGCATCTTTGCGTTGAGCACGTTATGCTTTATCCCTCTTTTCTTAAGAAGGGCACTTAATTTTTCGGATTTTTCAATAGAAACCGTACCGATGAGAACAGGCTGCCCCTTGGCATTTGCCTTTACAACCTCGTCAATTACTGCATTAAACTTTGCATTTTCGCTCTTGTAAATAAGGTCAGGAAAATCCTCACGGAGCATTGGCTTGTTTGTAGGAATAACCACCACGTCCAAATTGTAAATCTCACGGAATTCCATTTCTTCGGTGAGGGCTGTACCTGTCATGCCTGACAGCTTATCATAAAGACGGAAGTAATTCTGGAAAGTGATTGTCGCAAGGGTCTTGCTCTCGTTTTCAACCTTTACCCCTTCCTTTGCCTCTATTGCCTGATGCAGTCCGTCGCTGTAACGTCTGCCGAACATAAGTCTGCCCGTGAACTCGTCAACGATTATAACCTGACCATCTTTAACTACATAATCCTTATCCCTTTTCATCACACCCTGAGCTTTGATTGCCTGGTTGATATGATGGGATATTGTCATATTTTCAGGGTCTGTTAGGTTTTCAATTCCAAAAGCCGCCTCTGCTTTCTTTACACCCTCAGGGGTAAGGATTGCAGTCTTTGCCTTTTCATCGATTATAAAGTCAACATCGTTGTAAATCTCCTCCGCCTCTGCTTTGCTGTCTGTTTCCACAACTGCACGGCTTCTCAATGTTCTTGCGAAGTGATTTGCCTGTTCATAAAGAACTGTTGACTTATCACCAACACCTGAAATAATAAGTGGTGTCCTTGCCTCGTCAACCAAAATGCTGTCAACCTCATCCACAATGGCATAGCTGTGTCCTCTTTGAACACGATGTTCTTTGTAGATAACCATATTGTCACGGAGATAGTCAAAGCCCATCTCGTTGTTGGTTCCGTATGTTATATCAGCAAGATATGCCTTGCGTCTTGCCTCGTTGTCTTTTTCATGAATAACCAATCCCACAGAGAGTCCAAGGAAGTTATAAAGTTTGCCCATCCACTCGCTGTCACGCTTTGCAAGATAGTCATTCACCGTTACAATGTGCACACCTTCGCCAGAGAGTGCATTGAGATACGCCGGCAGAGTTGCAACCAAAGTTTTACCTTCACCTGTCTTCATTTCAGAAATCCTGCCCTGATGAAGTACTATGCCGCCAATAATCTGAACACGGAAGTGTTTCATCCCCAGGACACGCCATGCTGCTTCGCGACAAACAGCGAATGCCTCGGGCAAAATATCATCAAGGGTTTCGCCTTTTTGAATACGCTCTTTAAATTTATCGGTCATATCACGAAGTTCTTTATCAGACATGGCCTGCATGGTGGGTTCCAGTTCAATTACTTTGTCTGCTATGGGATATATTCTTTTCAATTCTCTGTCGCTGTAGGTTCCAACAAATCTTTCTATGATACCTTTTATGCTCATTATTTGACCTCCGAAATTATACTTGATAATTCCGTCGCTAAATCAACTGATTTGGCGACAAAATAGCATACCTTGGCTATTTTATCAATATTTGATTATTATAACACACTTTTGATGATTACACAAGGGTTCTTTGCAAATCTTAGGCAATATTTTGGAATATATTTCATTTTTAGGTCTATAATACTAACAAGAAACGCAAAACAGAGAAAGGAGCACCAAAATGATAACAAATTTACCCATAAATCTCACCGCCACAATAACCCGTGTCATAAACAACAAAAGAGCAGACAAGGCATATGAAATGCGTATAAATCAGCTTAAATCCAACATTGACAACGCAAAGCACGAGCTCCATCTGGCTATGGAAAACTTCAATAATGTCACCGAGCCAAAACTGATTGACTTTTATATTTACAAAATACAGTCCGAGCAGACACGATATGAGCAACTGCTTAATGAATACAAAGCCTTTGAAAATTCAGAACTCAATGAATGCATAGATTAGACATGCAAAACACCAGGGAACAGCCCCGGTATTTTGCATTTGAAAAATTTTTTAAAAAAACTCTTGCAATTTACTGTAATGTATGATAGAATATGTAATCGTTGGCAATGAAATTTGTTTTTTTGTTGCATATGCGCCAGTAGCTCAGCTGGATAGAGTGACTGGCTACGAACCAGTAGGTCAGGGGTTCGAGTCCCTTCTGGCGCACCAAGCACCCTGATGCATTCAGCATCAAGGTGCTTTTTTGTTAATCTTTATTGCCTCCGCTTTTGTGGGCAGATAGGAGTTTTTTATGTATAAGATAGTGAAAAAAGGTTCCGGGGAGATCCCAAAAATCACCCTGACAGATTATGTTGACCCCAATGGCTACTGCCCCAGGGTGGAATTCAGTGCATGCTATGATGACCAGGGCTTCCATGCACACTTTATAACCTACGAAAAAAATCCAAAAGCTGTTGCAACCGAGCATTTTCAGTATGTTCATCTTGACAGTTGTGTTGAATGGTTTATCAACTTTGATCCCATACATACCGACAGATACTTCAGCTTTGAAATGAACTCAAACTGTGTAACAAATTCTTCTTTCAGAAAAGACAGATACGACACACAGCTCCTCACCGTGGAAGATGCCGAAAGTCTAAACATACGTTCTGAGTTTTTTGAAGATTACTGGACTCTGGATTTCACCGTTACATATGACCTCATAAGAAAGTATATTCCGGACTATGAGTTCAAAACAGGGCTCAAGCACCCTGCAAATGTTTATAAATGCGGTGATGAAACCGAGTTCCCTCATTACGGTTGCTGGGGCATGGTAAACCGTGAAAAACCTGATTTTCATATCCCGTCATACTTTAAAACAATGACAATTGTATAGAACATTTTAAGAGAGCATTTTGTATGCTCTCTTTTTTTGTTACAGTATTGTAAATATTTTTTTATTTACATCATTCTCAATTTTTGATATACTTAAATTCGACAATTATTTTAGGGAAGTGTATGAATTATGAACACAAACAAACTCTTAAAATCAATAACATCAGTGTTGACCGTGGCAGCACTTACTTTATGTCCTTTATATACCTTTGCGTCTGTATTGGGGACTTCAAAAATAAATGGTTATACCACACAAATCGGTGAGGGAACTTACTTCACCCACAACCTTTTTTACAGTGACCAAAGCGGTGTAGGTCAACAAAGCGAAAACTACATCACCTATACCCCCAACAGTACTGTTATCCCCTCTATTACTTATGGTACTGCACTTTTCGGGGGCAACAACTTGTCCAACGAAACATCCAGGCTGGAAAGCCAGGGAATGGATATTCTTGGCGGTACAAATGCAGACTATTTTTCACTCCAGACTCTTGTACCCATGAGCAATGCCATTGCAGACGGCAAAATCCTGACCAAAGACGCATCCGGACAGGACGGTATAGGAATACTGGAGGACGGCAGTGCCTTTGTTTCATACTTCTACC
>JAZRNA010000002.1:0-8546 GCA_045647945.1 Clostridia bacterium | reverse complement strand
GGACCTTTCGCCCTTCCCTCCTGTTATTTGATTAACAAAGCCATTCCCAAACCGAACAGCCAGTCCAAAATCCAAATTACCCCACCGACAATCAAAACGAAAATAAGTACAATCAAAGTGTTTTGTCTTACTTTTGCGAATGACGGCCATACAACTCTTTTAAGTTCTGCCTTCATGTCAACAAACCAGTCTTTTATTCTTGCGAACAAATTAGGTTTCTTTTCCATTTCAATTTACCTCTTACTTTCGTAAAATTACTTTGTTTCCTTATGAAGTGTGTGCTTTTTGCAGAATCTGCAGTACTTGTTCATCTCAAGTCTGTCAGGATCGTTTTTCTTATTCTTCATAGTGTCATAGTTTCTCTGCTTACATTCTGTACAAGCCAATGTGATTTTTACTCTCATCTTTTTCACCCTTTCCCTATACTAAACATCAGAACCAAGATAACTCTTTTATTCCGATTTTTGTTTACTTGCTATCCTGTGTTTTTTCACAACACAAATAAAGCCCCTTTTCAGAGGTGTAACCATAATATCACAAAACCGGCACCTTGTCAATGGTTTTTTTATAATTTTTCGCAACAGTAATTTTTTCTTAAAATTTATACTATATATAGTAGGAAAAGGAATTTCAGGTCACAATCCGGAGGTTTTTATGAAACAAATCTTCAATATATCACTTGTGTATATCGGTCTTGTAATCGGCGCGGGCTTTGCCTCGGGTCGGGAAATCTTTGAATATTTTTGCCTGCCCCCCCAGAACGATTTCACCGGCATCGTTCTGGCAACCATCAGTTTTGGTTTTTTGAGCTACATAACCATGTGGGTTGCCCGCCGAAACGAAAGCCTGGACTTCGACAGCTTTATTTCCCGTGTGGCAGGAAAAGCCTCCCCGTTAATCCGCATGTTTATGTCCATTTATATGTTCTGCGGTTTTTTTGTTATGATGTCTGCCTGCGGCGCTCTGGCAAACCAGAGTTTTTCCGCTCCGCCCTCCCACGGCATTGCCATTCTTGCCATTGTATGCTTTGTTGTTTTTGTTTTTGACGTCAAGGGACTTGTGGCACTTAATGTAGTTCTTGTCCCCATAATGGTTCTGGGCATGACGATTCTATGCATTCATTCTGCCATATGTGACACTCTTCCTGTATTCGCAAGCATTAACAACGTGCGTTCAAACCCTCTTTTCTCCTCTCTTTGTTATGTAAGCTACAACACCATAACAGCAGGCGCAGTCCTTGTTCCTCTTTCAAAAAACACCGACAAAAAAACTCTGTACCGCGCCGCAGGGGTCAGCAGTATAGTTTTGGGAATGCTTATATTCATTGCATGGCTGGCTTTGAATATATACTTCGACAAGCTCTCGTCCTCTCAAATGCCTCTGCTTGATTTGGCAGCAGCCCACGGCAAATTTTACGAAACCGCCTATACCATCATTTTGTTTATGGCTCTGTGCACCACTGCAGTATCCCACGGCTTTGGGCTGCTGTCAAAATTCCACTTTGAAAAAGCTTGCGACCGCACTTTGGCATCTGCCATTCTTTGTCTTGCGGCTGTACCCTTTGCACATTTCGGATTTTCAGACCTGGTTGCAAATCTATATTCGGTCTTCGGCTATCTTGGCCTTATCTGGACCGGGATGCTTATTCTGGCATACCTCAAAAAAAATTAACCGAAAATTTCCGATAACCACTCATTAATCACAACAATATTATATTTTTGTATCCATTTTTATACCGGGCTTTATACTTGACGAAAAGTCGCCGTTGTGCTAAACTTGAATGGAAATTAAGAATACATAGGTGATACGAATGAAAGATAAACAAACTTTGAAATGGCTTTATTCCCACTCAAAGGCACAGGTTTTTTCCATATTATTGCTTTCGCTTTTCCGCTGTTCTCTTGCGGTGTTGGGGGTTATTTTTGCCCTCTCTTCAAAATCAGTAATTGACTCCGCCGTAAACCATGATTTTGACGGCATGGTAATCAGCGCGATAAAGCTTGTTGCCATCATCCTTGTCCAAATCGCAATAAGACTGGTTGGCCAGGCATTTGAGGCACATATCTCAGCAAAACTCCAAATTAGATTCCGCAACAGGATTTTTACATCAATTCTGAAAAAAGACTACTCTGTAATAACGGCATATCATACCGGCGACCTCCTTACCCGACTCAACAACGATATCAGTATTATTTCAAACGGAATAATTTCCCTTATACCAAGCGTGACCGCCTTGATTGTGGGTCTTATCTATGCACTTTGTGCCCTCATCCAACTTGACAAAAACTTCGCCTTTATCTTTTTGTTTGGGGGAATTTTGCTTCTTATTGTAATAAGTGCATTCCGCAAACTTATGAAAAACCTGCACAAACGTGTTCAGGAATCCGAGGCAAAAACCCGTTCTTTCTTTCAGGAATCCGTGGGAAGTATCCTCATGATAAAGGTTTTTGGCATTGAGGACAAGATTTCACAAAAAGCCGGTTCTTTGCAGGACATCAACTATAAAGCCCAGATGAAACGCATGGGATTGTCCCTCTTGTCACACACCGGTCTCAGCACTGTTTTCAACGCAGGCTCCCTATACGCCCTTATCTGGAGTGCTTATCGGCTTTTCCTTGGCACAATAACAGTTGGTACACTTACAGCCATAATACAGTTGGTAAATCAAATACAGTCACCATTTGCAGGTCTTTCAGGGATTGTTCCCAAATATTATTCCATTCTGGCATCGGGAGAAAGAATCATTGAGATTGACAGTCTCCCCAACGAAAGTGAGCTGCATCCATCCCTGGACCCCGTATCTTCATATGAAAAACTGCAAAATATAAGTTTTAAAAACATTTCGTTCAGCTATGGGCGTGATGTGGTTCTTGATAACGCAAACCTCACCATAGACAAGGGGGATTTTGCAGTTATCGCAGGAATCTCAGGAATTGGCAAGAGCACTCTTATCAAACTTCTCCTTGGCGTTCTTATCCCTACAAGCGGTGATATATGTCTGAACATGACCGACAAAAGCTTAACTGTAGGCAAATTCTCAAGGCCGTTGTTCTCTTATGTCCCCCAAGGCAATCTTCTGCTTTCAGGAACAATCCGCGAGGCAGTATCTCTGGTAAAACCTGACGCCACCGACGAGGAAATAATGAAAGCCGCCGAGATAAGCTGTGCGGCAGATTTTATAAACCAACTTCCCCAAGGCCTTGACACCTATGTGGGAGAAAAGGGTATGGGGCTTTCTGAGGGCCAGGTGCAAAGACTTGCTGTAACCCGCGCCATCCTCTCTGACGCACCTATCATCCTTCTGGACGAGGCCACATCGGCTCTTGATGAATCCACCGAGGAAAAATTGCTGGCAAACATCAGGGAACAGAAGCATAAAACCTGCATCATTATTTCTCACAAACGCGCTGCTTTCAACATATGCAACAAACACATATATATAGAAGACAAAAAATTAAGATGCGAATTGAATGAGATATAGCAAAACCTCTTGCATCAGTATGGTGCAAGGGGTTTTATTTATTTTTAAATATATTTTTCTATTACCTTTTTCAAATCGTCGAGCTTTTTTTCAATATCCTTCACCAGCTTGATATGAGTTCTTGCTCTGTCCAGATTCTGACCTTCTCTATGGGTCTTGAAATATGTATCCCCGTTGAGGTAATCCGCAAGGAACCTGATTCCGCACTCGTAAGTCATCATTAGTGCAGACATAGGCAAAAGTTCAATTTCCTTTTGTGTAAGGCACTTTGCAGTTTCGCCAAGGAATCCCTTTGCAAACTGCTCAAACTTTTCCATGTCAAACCATATTTTGTCAAGATCCCTCTCATCTTCCTCACCGCTTGAAGCCCCAAATCTCAAAGCATCGCCAAAATCATAGAGCACCGAGCCGGGCATAACCGTATCAAGGTCAATCACACAAATTCCTTCACCGCTATCCTTATCAAACAATACGTTATTGAGCTTTGTATCGTTGTGAGTAACCCTCAGTGGCACAGTACCTTTTGCCATTTCATCTGTAATGGTGGCGGCATACTTTGCATACCGGAGCGCAAATTCAACCTCTTCCTTCACCGAATCAAGTCTGCCTGCCAAATTGTTTTGAATGGCCTCCTCAAGCTGACGCACACGTTCAGGTGTGTTGTGGAAGTCTACAATGGTCTCAAAGAGTTTATCTGCCGGATAATCATCCAGCATGTTTTGAAACCTGCCAAAGGCCTTTCCTGCAAAATAGAGCTGCTTTGGGTCCTCAACAATATCATAGCTCACCGTATCCTCAACAAACTTGTACATTCTGAAATAATTATCGTCATCAAATTCGTAAAGATTTTCGCCGTTACAGGTTTTTATGACATTTAGAGTCTCCCTTTCCACGTCACCGCCCTGAGCCTTAATTTTCTTCTTCAAGTGCTCAGTAACACCAAAAATATTTGCCATAACCTCTTTTGGTTTTTTGAAAACCTTTGTGTTTATTCTCTGAAGTATATATCGAGGTGAGGTTTCACAAAGATATGTGTCATTTATATGACCGTTGCCATAACTTTCAATGTTTATATCAACATTAAACTGTTTAGCAACCTCTTTCAAACTAAATTCCATCATAATACCCCTTGTCAACGAGATTTTTCATCGCCGCCATAACCAACTCTTTATCTTCTTTATACGTAACCCCATACCATTTGTCATCAGTTTCCAGAACTCTTATTTTCTCATTTTTGGTTCTTATCATATTATCCATAACAAAAGGTATATAAAATTCATCTTTCATTGGATTCTTAAGATTTCCCAAAAACTTGAGAAATTCCGTGTTAACATCCTCAAACACACTTGGCAAAAGGCCCCACATATTCATGGAAACAATCTTGTCAAGCGGAACACCGCTGTTTTTGTCAAGGTCTGTATGTTCAACCACACTCTTCAAAAAGCCGCCTTCAACATCACAAATACCCCTGGAAACTGTGCCGTTTTCTGTAATTGTGTTGCCCAGCGTAAATCCCACCATGCAGTTTTCGTCTCTTTCAACAAGGTTGTCATGCAAAATCTTGAAGGACTTCTGTCCATAATAATCATCAGCGTTAATAAGTGCAAATGGGGTGTCCACCACGTTCTGAGTACAAAAAACAGCATGGCCTGTGCCCCAGGGCTTTGTTCTGCCGTCAGGAACGTCGAATCCTTCAGGGAGATTGTCCATATCCTGAAAAACATACTCAACATCAGTCATTTTTTCGATTTTTTTCTTTGTGATTTCACGAAAATCTTTTTCAATGTCCCGTCTTATTATAAATACAGTCTTATCAAATCCCGCTTTCACAGCATCATAAACAGAGAAATCCAGAATTATCTCGCCGCCGGGACCAACCGGTGCAATCTGTTTAAGTCCGCCAAACCTGCTTCCCATACCTGCCGCCATAACCACAAGGGTTGTCTTTTTGTTCATATCTCACACATCTCCCTAATACTTAATCCGTCAACAATCCCCTGCCTTGTGCCACAACACATCCATTGGATTATTAACCATAAAAACCCATCATACTTTCCATTATACAATAAATCCACCCTTTGTATTTACTCAAAAATAACTTTCGTTTATAATTTTATCAATTTTTTTCTTGCATTTATATAAGATTTTTGCTATTATATTAGTATGTAAAGAAAATAAAGGGGTGAATTGTATGCATTACACAGGTTCGGTCCTCAATGATACACTAACCATCAACAAGCTGTATTCTGTACATTATTTTGAATATTCCAAGACCTTTCGTTTCCATGGCGAGAAGCACAACTTCTGGGAATTTGTCTATGTGGACAAAGGGGAGGTTACGGCAACCGCAGGCGACAAAGAAATAATTCTTTCCCAAGGCAATGTAATTTTTCACAAACCCAACGAGTGGCATAACATCCGCGCCAACGGCAAAATTGCGCCTAATGTTGCCATTGTTTCCTTTGATTGTCCGTCTTCTGTGATGACATTTTTTGAGAACAAAATCCTAAAGGTGGGGCAGGAACAAAAGAGTCTGATTTCAAAAATTCTCTCAGAGTATACAAACGCCTTTTCATCACCTCTCAGCAACATATATACCACCACGTTGGTGCGCAAAAAAAACCCAATACCCTGTTCGGAACAACTTATAAAAAATTATATATGCGAATTTCTTATACTCTTTTTACGACAGAATGCGCCCGCAACCCAATACCGAACCACCACCATAAACAACTCCGACGCCACCCTGAATATTTTAGTCAACTTTATGCTTGACCATATATCAGAAAGCATGTCTATAGAACGACTGATGAAATGCAGCGGCCTCAACCGTATGGGTGTGAACCGACTTTTTCAGTCAGGCTTTGGTACAAGCCCCATGCAATATTTCATATATCTCAAAACCAATCTTGCAAAAAAATATCTGCGCGAGGACAACTACAACATATCCCAGATAGCAGAACTCCTGGGTTACTCAAGCATACACTACTTCTCTCTGCAATTCAAAAAGAGCACCGGTATGTCCCCATCGCAATACTCCGCCTCCATCAAGGCGCTTTCACCCCTTGATGCCGCAAACGAAGGGTATACCGCTCCGCCCCGGCTAAAGACTCCCCCCGGAGTATAGATCATACAAAAAACAGGTCCCCTCAGGCATTGTGCTCCGCAAGGACCTGTTTTTCTTTTATTTTTCAATCAAAGAATATCCCAATTTAAATATATCCCCGGCACCCATAGTAATAACCATGTCCCCCGGTTTTGCGTTTTTCAAAACATATCTCTTGATCGCATCAAAGTCATTGATATACACACCTTTATCCATAATTTCCACCAAATCGCAGGAATGGATGGTTCCGTCATAATTCTCTCTTGCAGGATAAACATCTGTCACAATGGGGTGGTCTGCCAGTTCCAAAGCCTTTGCAAACTCCTTGGTAAAGGCCTTTGTTCTTGAATATGTGTGGGGCTGAAAAACGCACCACACATCACCCTTTGCCACAGCTTTTGCCGCATTGAGAGAACTTTCAATCTCCGTTGGATGATGTGCATAATCATCAACGACAGTGATTTCCTTCACCGACCCCAAAGTCTCAAATCGGCGTTTTGTTCCGCAAAAACTTTCAAGTCCCCGTTTAATAGTTTCGGCATCAATTCCCAGTTCCCATGCCAAAGCAAAAACACCCAAAGCATTCCTTACATTATGCTCACCATGTACCGAAAGTTCTATTTTTGTCGCCTCTTTTCCGTAGGCAAATACCGTGAACTCACATCTCCCAAACTCATTAACCCGTATATTTTCGGCATAAAAATCGTTATTTTTACCAATTATACCATATCTCAACACTTTTGTTTTGATATTTTGCACAACAGTTTCAGTATTTTTATCGTCAGAACAAACAATAATGCATCCTTTGGATGAATTTAGTCTTGTAAATTTTTTAAAAGCTGTTATAATATGATTGATATCAGTAAAGTAGTCCAAATGATCTTCTTCGACATTTGTAATTATTGTGTAATATGGATGAAAATGCAGAAAACTTTCTACATATTCGCAGGCCTCAAAAACAAGATAATCTTCCTTGCCGATTTTGTAGTTGCCGTTTATTTGCGAAAGCTCACCGCCAACTAAAATCGAGGGGTCAAGATTTGCTTCCAGAAGAACCAGCGACAACATTGATGTTGTGGTGGTTTTTCCGTGCGTTCCGGCAACCGCAATGGGGAACTTATATATATTCATCATCTGTCCAAGAAGTTCGGCACGTTCCATCACAGGGATTCCCAGCGAACGGGCTTTAACCAGTTCCGGGTTGTCCTGAGGGATTGCCGCTGTATAGCACACAAGGTCAGGGTCACATACAGCATCTGCAGTATGCCCGATTGATATATCAGCCCCTTCCTTTGCCAATTTTTGGACGATCGGGGTTTCTGTACGGTCAGAGCCTGAAATGCTGTAACCAAGATGCATCAGCATATGTGCCAATGCACTCATGCTGATTCCGCCAATTCCTATCATATGTATTTTGGCATGTTGCGGAAGTGTGGAAAGCTGAAAGTTTTTCAAAATTCTCATCTCCTTGGAAGATTTAATCTCGCTTACGTCTTTTTTCTGAAACAGGTTTTCCTGTCTCCAAAGAGTATTTTACCACAATTTCAAAAATTTATCAATATCACGCTATATATTATTATATAATTTTTCATAAGTAAAATAATTAAAAGCTATATACAATGAAAAAAGAGGTGCATTTTATGCAAATCACAGACATTAAGGTAAGAAAGATTAATGCGGACGGTAGAATGAAAGCAGTTGTTTCTGTTACATTTGACGATGCCTTTGTTGTTCATGACATCAAAGTTATCGAAGGTCAGGAAAAACTCTTCATCGCTATGCCCAGCAGAAAGACTCCCGACGGCGAGTTCAAGGATATTGCACATCCTATCAACGCCGAGATGAGAGAGCTTCTTCAGGACATGATTCTTGCAAAATACGAAGAATCTCTGGCTGAGTTCGCAACCGAAGAATAATTTTGACAGACAATTCTTCTTATATTAAAAAAACATACCTTGT
>JAZRNA010000001.1:0-14421 GCA_045647945.1 Clostridia bacterium | reverse complement strand
CGCTTTGATTGATGCGTCGATTTTGAGAGAATATGGGCGCATAGCTCAGCTGGGAGAGCATCTGCCTTACAAGCAGAGGGTCATAGGTTCGAGCCCTATTGTGCCCACCATATTTTCTTTTGAGTCTGACGTGTTGATGATGTGTTTGGATGTGGGCGCATAGCTCAGCTGGGAGAGCATCTGCCTTACAAGCAGAGGGTCATAGGTTCGAGCCCTATTGTGCCCACCACATTTTCTTAAATTCAAAGGACTGTGGAAATGAAGCTTGATTTATTACCTATTATAAATGCCGACGGAAGAAAGTTGCCCCTTAATGCGGAACTTGATTTTTCTGGGACACCGGAGGTAGATGTGACTTTTTTGTCACCGGTGTGCGTAACAGGTGAATTTGTCAACATTGGCGGAAGCATTGAACTTAAAGGATTGATTTCCTGCAAGGTAGAGTATGTATGTGACCGGTGTTGCGAGACATACCATGCAGACTTTGAATGTTCCTTTGAAGAAATCTTTAAAAAAGAGGATATGAGGAACGAAGACAATAATCCCGATGCAGTGATTCTTGCGGGAACTGTGGTGGATATTGACGAGATTGTATTTAATAATATTGTTGTCAATCTTCCCCTCAAACGCCTGTGTAGTGAGAATTGCAAGGGTTTGTGCGCAAACTGCGGACAAAATCTCAACAAGGGAACATGCGGTTGTGATACACGGCCGGTTGATCCCAGGTTTGATGCATTGGATAAGTTTTTTAAGTAGATTATGCAGAGACGTTTAGTCTTTGTTCAAATTATTTTGATTGGAAAGAGGTGTATTTAGAATGGCAGTTCCAAAGAGAAAAACTTCTAAAGCTAGAAGAGATAAAAGAAGAGCTAACTGGAAGCTCCTTATTCCGGGAATGGTTGTATGTCCCCAGTGTGGTGACTACAAAATGCCTCACAGAGTTTGCAAAGCTTGCGGATATTATAACGGTAAAGAAGTTGTAAAGACAGAGGCGTAAGGTGAATTAGCATAAAAGGTCGTATCAAACGATGATGTTTGGTGCGGCTTTTTTCTTTTTGTGCCGGATGTTACAAAAATTGATTTCTTTTTCAAAAAATATTGTATTTAAAAAAGGATTATGTTATACTTAAAATAGTGAACTATAGGTATCTCTATATAGAAAAATTCACTGGGGTTTGGAGTGGGAACAGTGACCAGGGAAAACAGGGAGGACAAAATAGAAGAATTCTTCCGTGCACAGGAAAAACAGATGAAAAACAACGATTTTTACAGCAGATTTATGTTTGTCCCTATTGTTGTTATTGTAGTTTCCCTTGTTATCATACTATATAATTTTACTGTGGGCAAGATGCCCATGAACGGAGCTGAGGCAAAGAAGATTATATTACCTCAGGCTGATAATGACAGAGCATATATGGTGCTTGTGGACGATGCAAACGAGGGAAAGGCCGTAGAACCACCTCAGGTTGCCGAGGATGACAGCCGGATAAATCTTAACACAGCAAGTATCCAACAGCTTGATGCCCTGCCGGAGATTGGTCCGGTAAAGGCTGGCGAGATTGTGAGACTGCGTGAAGAAATGGGTGGATTCAGAACAGTTGAGGATATTCTCAACGTAGATGGAATAGGAGAAAAGATTCTTGAGGGTATCAGGGACAAGGTCTTTGTTGATTAGATAAATTATTTTTTTAAGGAGTGAAAAACAGTGGCGTTGTTTGGAAACAGATATGCCAAGGAAGGCAAAGGTGTGGAAAAAAGAACAGGAGATGAATCCAAGCTTAAAATATTTTTTGAGATTTATTTCAGAAAGTTCTGGAAGCTATGTGAGGTAAGCTTGCTTTACCTTATAGCGTGTATACCCACATTTGTGGTAATGATGATTCTTTCCGGGTTTATATCTTCCCATGTAATAAACTCGTTGATGCCTTTGCTTGAAAGTATCTTTGAGGAGGGCAGTGCGGAAAGTGGGCTGGTGGCAGCTTATTCTGCATTATTTGATGTGGCTATACGCCTGATTATAAGCTCGGTTGTCACTGCACTCTGGGGAATGGGTCCTGTTACAGCAGGATATACATATATTCTGAGAAACTATTCCCGGGAAGAACATGCGTGGGTATGGAGCGATTTCTGGGAGCATACATGGAAAAACTTTAAGCAGAGTATATGTGTATGGATTGTTGATATGCTTATGTTTACTGTGCTTGTTTGTGCCTTTTTGTTCTATTCGTCACAAACGGGTATTCTGGGAGTGATGAAGTATGTTGTTGTGAGCATATTCCTGTTATATACAATCATGCACTTCTATCTCTATCAGATGATAGTCACATTTGATATGAGGCTCAAGGATATCTATAAAAATTCGTTTTTATTTACTTTCCTGGTGTTGCCAAAAAACTTTTTGATATTGATTGTGGTGATGTGTATACAGCTGGTGTTTCCGTATCTGGGAATTAATTTTGGATATTTTGCAGGAAAGCTGGGCTTCTGGGCAATATATATTGCTTTTGCTATATTTGTTCTGCAGGGTTTGTCCGGACTTATTATAAACTTCTCCGCACATTATACCATTAAAAAATATATGCTTGATACTATTGAGCAAACAAAAGAAGAAAATAATTAATAACTTTTTGAAAGGTTGTGTTTTAAAATGATTAAAGAATATCCCCTCTACGATGCCCCCCAAATTAAGGACTTAAAGCACCTTATAGACTATGCGGCAGAAAATTACGGAAATGCTCCGGCATTTACTTTTGAGCGTGACGGCGAGGATGTAACGGTGGATTATATCCAGATGAAAAATGATATCTATGCTTTGGGAACATACTTTTACAGTCTGGGTCTCCGTGGCGAAAAGATTGCAGTCATCGGTGAAAACAGCTATGAATGGATTATTACATACTTTGCTGCGGTTGACGGTTCCAATGTGATTGTGCCCATTGACAAGGAACTGGGAAGTGCCGAGGTTGCAAACCTTATAAAAAGCTGTGAGGCAAAAGCGTTTGTTTATGCAGAATCCAAGAAGGCTCTCATCGAGGCGGCAAAGGCGGAAATGCCGACAGTTGAACATTATATTGCCATGGCGGACTTTGGTGATATTATTGCCAAAGGCTGTGATATGATTGAAAATGGCAACGACGAGTTTGAAAAGAACGAGATTGACCTTGAGGCACTTTGTACCCTGATTTATACATCAGGTACAACAGGCACGCCCAAGGGTGTTATGCTTAACCAGAGAAATCTGACAGTTGATATGGTAAACAGTTGTACCAACTTTTTGGAGCCTGCAGGCACAGTGGTTGTTTTGCCCCTGCATCACACATTTGGTTTTATGGCAGGAATTCTTTGCCAGATACACAGAGGATACAAAGTGTATATAAACAACAACCTTAAAAATGTTCTCAAGGACATCCAGAAAGCAAAACCACATCATATCTCTGTTGTTCCCCTTTTTGTTGAAACATTCTACAAGAGCCTTTGGAGAACTGTTAAAAAGCAGAAGAAAGAAAAACTGCTGAAAACTCTTATTAAGGTGAGCAATGGCCTCCGCAAGGTGGGAATTGACCTTAGAAAACAGCTTTTCCAATCGGTTAAGAACGGCTTTGGTGGCAACCTCGAGATGATTATCGCAGGTGGAGCACCCATTGACCTCAAGTATGCAAAAGGATTTGAGGATATCGGTATTCAGATCATGAACGGTTATGGAATTACCGAATGTTCGCCCATAGTATCAACAGACAGAAACAAAAAGTATCTCTTTGGCGGAGCAGGTGTTCCCATTCCTGGTGTTGAGGTGAAGATTAATGAACCTAACGAAGATGGTGAGGGCGAAATTTTGGTTAAAGGCGACATCGTTATGATGGGTTACTACAACAATCCTGAGGCAACTGCCGAGGCATTTGTTGACGGTTGGTTCAAGACCGGTGACGTGGGCAGAATTGACGAACACGGATTTATCATTATAACAGGCAGAAAGAAAAACATCATCATCTTAAGTAATGGCAAGAATGTTTATCCTGAAGAGATTGAAGCTGTTATTCTTAACAATGTTGAGGGCGTAAATGAGGTTATTGTCTTTGGTGAAGACGATGTTATCTGTGCAGAAATTTATACAGAGACACCTGATGAAAAGGAAAGAATCAAAAAGGATGTTCAGGCACTCAATGATACACTTCCTCCGATGAAACATATAAGAAGAGTTGTATTCCGTGACACAGAGTTTGAAAAGACAACAACCAAAAAGATAAAGAGATTTACAAGATAAAAAAAGATAGGGGCGGAGGGAATTCTCCGCCCTTATGGAGATATTTATGGTAAATATAGGTAATGAATGGGATAAGTTGCTCCAGGGAGAGTTTGATAAAGAATATTATTTGAAACTTCGTACATTTCTTGCAAAGGAGTATAAAACCCGCAGGATTTATCCCGATATGTATGATATTTTTAACGCATTGAGGTTTACATCCTACAGTGATGTAAAGGTTGTGGTTATCGGACAAGACCCGTATCATGGCGAGGGACAGGCCCATGGGCTTAGCTTTTCGGTAAAAAAGGGTATAATGCCCCCGCCGTCTCTTAAAAATATATTTAAAGAGTTACATGATGAACTTGGGATATCCATACCAAATCATGGAGACCTGACCAAATGGGCACAGCAGGGGGTGTTGCTCCTCAACGCTGTTCTCACAGTCAGAGCAGGAGAAGCGAACAGCCACAAGGGCATGGGTTGGGAATGTTTTACGGACAAGGTTATCAGCCTTTTGAATGAGCGTGAGAAACCCATGGTGTTTTTGCTTTGGGGGTCAAATGCCAGACAGAAGAAGGCCCTTATTACAAATCCTGGACACAAAATTCTTGAGACAGTGCACCCAAGTCCGTTGTCAGCTTATGGCGGATTTTTTGGATGCGGGCACTTTGCAGGTGCCAATGAATTTTTGAAAAAGATTGGCGAAAAAGAGATAGACTGGTCTTTGGATTAGTTTTTTGAAAGGACAGATGCTTGTGAGAAAAACAATAGATATACTGGGTGTAAATGTTGACAGTATCACCTTTGCTGATGCATTGGACAAGGCAGAGGATATGGTGAGGACGGAGGGTGTTTCTATGATTTTCACCCCTAATCCTGAAATTGTGATGTGTGCCAAAAATGATGCTGAACTAAAAAGTATTCTCAATTTCGCGGATCTTTGTACTGCTGATGGAATAGGTGTGGTTTATGCATCAAAAATCCTTGGAAGCCCGGTGCCTGAGAGAGTTGCAGGCTTTGACCTTGTTTGCGCACTTCTTGAAAGGATGTCAAAGACGGGGGATGGTGTGTTCCTTTTTGGAGCTAAACCCGGCGTGGCAGAGGCGGCAAAAGTGAAAATGGAAGAAAAATACCCGGGAATTGTGGTTTCGGGTACTCACAATGGATATTTTAAACCGGAGGACGAGGACGGAATTGTGGAAGAAATAAATACTTCCGGTGCTAAGCTGTTGCTTGTGTGTCTGGGTGCTCCCAAACAGGAAAAATGGATTGCACAAAACCAGAATAGATTAAATGTGAATTTGTGTATGGGTGTTGGGGGGACGCTGGATGTTTTTGCAGGAACTGCAAAAAGAGCCCCTGAAATTTTTATCAAGCTTAATCTTGAATGGGCATACAGAATTTTGAAAAATCCCTCAAGGATAGGCAGGTTTGCTGCACTTCCTAAGTTTGTAATTGAGGTTTTGAAGAACAGATAAAATCGGAGGAAAATTTATGGTATATATGTTTCTTGCCAACGGATTTGAAGAAACCGAGGCCATAGGATGCCTCGATGTGTTAAAGAGAGCAAAAATTGATATCTGTACCGCAGGCGTAGGCGGAAAACAGATAACAGGCAGTCACGGCATAGTTGTGATCGCGGACATACTTGCTGAAGACGTGGATTGGGGAAATATTGATGGTGTTATTCTGCCTGGCGGAATGCCCGGAACAACCAATCTCCAGAATGATGAGACAGTTATAAAAGCTGTGAAGACGTGCAACAAAAAAAGTGCTTTGGTGGCAGCTATCTGTGCCGCACCAATGGTTTTGGGCGGACTTGGAATATTGGATGGAAAGCATGCAGTATGCTACCCTGGTTTTGAGGAATATCTGACCGGTGCAATGGTTCAGAGTGACCTTGTGGTGGCAGACGGCAATGTAATTACAGCAAAGGGTGCAGGGGCATCCATGCTCTTTGGGGCGAAAATTGCGGACTGGTTCAAACCCGGAATGGGACGGGAAATACTTGACCAGATGCAGCATATTTAAAAATAGATTTTAGGATGAGAACAGATGTCAGATAACAGGTATGAACTGAGAAAACAGATAAGAAGTGTCCGGTGGATGATTTTTTGGGTTGTTCTTGCACAGTTTGCCGCAGAAATTATGGTGGAGGCTGTTGTGAGTTTCATGAAGAATCCGCCCCACGAATACATACAGATTGCCATTGTTGAGATCTTGGCAATAGGTGTGCCTATCATGGTTTACGCACGGTCTGCGTGGCGTAACTATGGCCGTGATGCAAAAAGGGAATTTTGGCTGAATTCATGCAAACCGCAGTTTTTTGTTTTGGCTGCGATTCTTGGTGTGTGCGGACAGTTTGTGATGATTCTCCTCAATATGCCTGCAAATTTCTATATCAGCGAAATCCTCGGGAAAACCTCCCAGGATGCTATTCCAATGGCACTTACAGGCATGGAAGTTTTCTTTGGCATATTTGCAGTGGTCATTATCCCTGCTGTGCTGGAGGAATTCTGGATGCGTGGAATCATATTCTGTGCATACAACCGCAGCAATACGATTGCGGCAATGTTTTTCACCAGTCTTATTTTTGCACTTCTTCACATGCGTGTAAATGAGATTGCAGGGTTTTTCTTCATGGGGGTGGTGGCATCGGTTATACTCATAAAGAGCAACTCCCTTTACGTTGCCATGGTATATCATGCCTTCAGCAATCTGACAGCACTTTTGCTGGGCGGTTTCATTCTTCCGTATGTGATTGATTATTTATGGATAATTTTTTCAACAGCGGTTGTGCTCTTTATTGGATTTTTATTCTTGCTTCTCATACAAAAGAACAGGGTTACAGTTAACCGGGCGTTCAAACCCGGCAGACTTATTGCAACCAGCATAATCAGTATGCCTGTGCTCTTCAGCATAGCGGTGGTGATTGTCAAGTATCTGTTAATAAATGTTATAGGGTGATGTCAGGTGAAATTTCGGGGGAAATATAAATTGAATATGGGGCGGTACACAAATAAAAAACCCCTGTTTTTTGTGGCTACAGGAGTTTTGGTAGCTTTGATTATATGGGGTGCTGCCATGGTTTGTGATGTACTTGGTTTGGGTTTTGGCGGCAAAAACCCTACCCTTGTGAATATACCAAAAGGGGCTACCCTTAATGATATATGTGAAATTCTGAAAGATGAAGACATAATAGATAGTAAAATTCTATTCAAAATAGTTGAAAAAATGGATAAGGGTGAAAACCTGTTTCAGCAGGGCGGACACAAACTCAGCAAAAACATGAGCTATTCCCGGATTATCAAAAAGCTTACCACCACCCCGGATGTGATGGAGGATCAGTCGGTGACAGTCCTTATCCCCGAGGGATTTGAGGCGTGGCAGATAGCGGAAAGACTGGAGAACGAGGGACTTGTCAACAAGGAAGAATTTTTAAGACTCCTTGATGAAGGCGACTTTGAGTTTGATTTTATATCACAGATTCAGAGAACTGAAAATCGTCTTGAGGGATACTTGTTCCCTGCAACATACGAATTTGCCCCGTGGGAGACAGAACGGGATATTATAAAAAAGATGCTTGATGCATTTGAACACAACATTGTCTCCATATATAATGCTGCAGATACGGACTATACTTTGGATGAGGTGGTTACCTTTGCGTCCTTGGTTGAACGTGAGGCGGCAAATGATTCAGAACGTGGGAAGGTGGCATCTGTTTTCCACAACCGCCTGAGGAAAGGTATGACTTTGGGGTCGTGTGCCACGGTTCAGTATATAATTAAAGAACGCAAGCCCATTCTCAGCAATTCAGACATAAAGATAAAGTCAGACTATAACACCTATATAAATCAGGGATTGCCCATTGGTCCCATTGCGTCTCCGGGAGTAAACTCTGTGAAAGCGGTATTGTATCCTGATGATACAGACTATCTGTATTTTGCAGCAAGGGCAGACGGCAGCGAAAATGTTTTTTCAAGAACAAATGAAGAACATCTTAATATTGTGAATATTCTTCAAAACAACTAAGGAAGATAAATTATGAAAGCATGGATAGAGGAAGACAACATAAATTATGAATATATAATCCGGTATCTCCGTGATACAATTCCACAGTCCACTGGGCATATTGCGGAGATGGAGGCTTTTGCAAAGGCAAATGAAGTGCCTATATCCCAACCCGAGAGTATACGGTTTGTGGAAGTGTTGCTTAAAATAAAAGGGGCAAAAAAAATTCTTGAACTGGGCACAGCCATAGGCTATTCGGCAATACGCATGACCAATGCCTGCGGAGCGGAGATTGTCACGGTGGAAATATCCGACGAAATGGCGGAGATAGCACGGGAGAATTTTCAACGTGCAGGGGTGTGTGACAAGGTAGAGTTGATTCAGGGCGATGCCCGGGATGTAATCCGCAGTATTCAAGGCGAAGAAGTTTTTGATGTGATATTTGTGGATGCGGCAAAGGGGCAATATATGGAGTTCTTCCCTGAATGTGAGAGATTGCTCAAAAAAGGCGGAATTCTTATATCCGACAATGTTTTGTACAAGGGCATGACCGCCACAGACGAGCTTGTTGTAAGACGGAAGATAACCATTGTCAGACGACTCAGGAAGTATCTTGAAATGCTGAAGAACAACAAGAATTTCAGTACAGCACTTTTGCCTGTTGGGGATGGTGTTGCACTCAGCTTTAAGGAGTGAAGGACTTGATAATTCAAACCGATAATCTGAATAAACACAAGGATTTTAAAAAGAATTTTGATTTTTGGCTGTTTGGACTGACTCTTGCAGCGGCTGTTTTTGGTATTGTTATGATATCAAGTGCGGCCCCCACACCGGGAAAGCATGTTGCTGTACAGCTTGCGGCGCTGATTATGGGTATAGTTGCCATTGGGATACTGATGGTTCTGGATTATGAATACTTGTCGGATATTTCAGGATATCTTTATTTGATTTCCGTAATTCTTTTGATTTTGGTGCTTATACCCGGAATAGGAACTTATGAAAATGGTGCAAGGAGCTGGTTCAGATTTGGCTCTCTCGTTGGAATTCAGCCGGCGGAACTTGTCAAACTGGCGTTTATAATCACATTTGCCAAGCATCTGTCCGAGGTGGACTATCTGATTGACCGTCCTAAAAATGTAATATTTTTATTACTTCATGCAGGTTTTTTGATAGGACTTATTTTGCTCCAACCGGACTTTGGAACGGCTGTGGTTTTTGGCTGCATAATGATAACTATGCTGTTTGCGGCAAAAATCAGTTGGAAGTATATTGCCTGCGGAGTGGGTGCGGTTGCAGCGGTGATACCTGTTGCGTGGTTTTTTGTGTTGGAACAGTACCAGAAAGATCGTATTATAAATCTGTTTAATCCCGAAAATGACCCGTCAGGTACGGGGTATCAGGTTGCTCAGTCCAAAATGGCAATAGGCTCAGGCAAACTCTTTGGCAGCGGATTGTATCAGGGCGGAAGTCAACACAGTAACTTCCTGCCGGAGCGTCATACGGACTTTATTTTCTCGGTGGTGTGTGAGGAACTTGGGTTTATCGGCGGTGTACTGGTTATTGCCCTGCTTGTGGCAATAATCGTACGTTGTATTGTAATCGGTATCAATGCAAGGAACAACCTTGGAATGTATATATGTTTTGGGGTTGCGGCAATGTTTACTTTCCATGTTTTTGAGAACGTAGGAATGTGCATAGGAATTATGCCGGTAACAGGAATTCCCCTACCTTTCTTCAGCTACGGGGGTTCGTCATTGCTCACAAATCTGATTGCTGTGGGCCTTGTTCTCAATGTCAGGTACCGGAGCAAGGTGATTAATTTTTAATACGGTGGTGATAGCGGTGAATGAAAGTATAAAGGAGGCACCAAATACCTCAAAAGACAGGATGGGGTATGTTGACGCAGTACGTGTTTTTGCTATGGTCATGGTGATTTTGCTTCATTGTATATGTGATTATTCAAACCATTCAGGGAATTTTGGCAGACCTCTGTGGTGGATGACAGCTTTTCTCAATGAACTTACCCGTACTGGTGTACCGTTATTTTTTATGATAAGCGGTTTCTTGCTCATAGAGTCGGTGGACATATCAGATATTGGCAAATTCTACAAAAGACGTTTTTCAAAAGTTGCTGTACCCTTTTTGATTTATAATGTTTTCTATTACTGTTATTTTAAGATACGTAATGGCGAGAATTTGTTAGACGTGCAATTCTTCACGCAGCTCGTAAACAACGGAAGTGCATATCATCTGTGGTTTATGTATTCCTTGTTGCTTTTGTATTTGTTCATTCCATTTATCAAAATGATTGCGGAGAGGTCTAGCCTTAAAATGCTTATGGTATTTTTTGTTTTGACCATATTCCAGACCACATTGAAACCTTTCTTGAATATATTGTTTGGCGGGAGAATATATTTTTTCTTTGCAGAGGACGGCGTAGTAGGTTATATGGGTTATGCCATTCTGGGTTATATTCTGGGAAAATATGAAATTAAATGGGATAAGGCTGTTATAACTCTGGGACTCTTGGCAATACCTGTTTTTGCTGTTGTGAATTTCTATGGTGCCACACAGGGAAATGGATTTGTTTTCAGCGGAGGTTATACCCTAAATCATTACATTGAGGCAACAGCTATATTTCTGTTATTTAAAAACCTGAACATCAGCAAAAACAAAGGCCTTGGTTTATTGTCAGTGCTGTCATTCAGAGCATATTTGATACATGTATTCATCATAGAATTGTTCAAACCGGCATTTGATAATTTTTCGCCAAGTATGATGATGCTTGCGATGTTTATTTTAACCCTCGGATTGAGCTTTGGTTGGGCATATATTGTTGAGTGTTTTTATAAATTTATAAGACGGAAAAAGGCAAAAAAAGACCGCCATACCAGAGGTGTGACGGCATAATACCTAGCATATATCCTTTGACACACTTTTGAAATAACTCAGGAGTGTGTCTTTTTTGTTCTCGCATTTTTCCTCAATTACTGCGTCAAGCAACTTGTCAAGGGCAGAGCCAATTTCACGGCCCGACAAACCAAAGTTTTCCTTCAGGTCGCTTCCGGTGATGTCAAGTTGCTTAAGGGAGCAGCAGTCATTGCTTGAAATGATTTCATCAAGAATAGTTCTTGAATTTGCAACAGAGTGTCCCAATGTGGATTTTACCGACATTATATCAGACAGACAATCAACACCCAGCCTTTTCGAATGCTTGCGAATGGATACTCTATCCGGGAGAAACTTCGTATTAAGATTTTCCAAGATGGTCATTACTTTGTGTCGGGTTTTGGTGTCATATCTGAGCTGCGTAAAAAAGTCTTGTGCCACAATGAGATTTTCTCTTGCTATGTCGTAAATAAAAACGGCAAGCCTCTGTGAGAGAACGGGCGGAATATAACCTATGTTATCAAAAGGGATGCTTTTTGCATCAAATTCATCGCCAAAAAGTTTTTTTGCCAAAACAGGAAGATACTTTGTCAGAATCGGCCACGGGTTCTCTGCAAGCAGGGTTTTGTTGAGTTCTGCAGTTATTCTTTCTACTGAAACATCTGCCAGCAAATGACGGCAACAGAAAAGTGCGGCAGAGGTATGCTCTTCAATTTCAAAACCCAGAGTGGCGGAAAAACGTATGGCACGCATAATCCTGAGGGCATCCTCTGAAAATCGTTGGGTTGGATTCCCTACAGTGCGTATCATACCATGTTTAAGGTCACTTTGCCCGCCAAATGGGTCAATAAGGCCGATTTTTGGGTTATAAGCCATTGCGTTGATGGTGAAGTCCCGACGTGCAAGGTCCTGACATATATCCGTTGAAAAGGTAACATTTGAGGGATGGCGGCTGTCGGTATACTTCCCATCAATCCTGAATGTTGTAATTTCCACAGGGTTGTGTTGCGAAATCACCGTCACAGTGCCGTGTTTTATGCCGGTGGGTATAACCTTTTCGGCCTCGAAAATACGTTGAATTTCCTCAGGCAGAGCCGAGGTTGCCAAATCCCAGTCCATGGGAACTTTGCCCATAAGACTGTCCCGGACACAACCGCCAACTGCGTATACTTCAAAACCGGCGTCTTCAATTTTAGATATTATTGAAAGAACAAAATCGGGGATATTCATAGTTCATCACCTGTTGGGGGATGGTTCCTCAGCAATTCCTCAACTTGTATGGATGCCAGTATTTCGCGCAAGTATGCAAAAGTTGGCATATATGTGGCAATAGACTGTGCGGCATATACTTTCTCGGATTCCTGTGTTTTGGGCAGAATAATATCATAACGGTTGCCGCTTTTTAGTGCAGAGTAGGTAAGTTTGCCGCCCATATCTGCTGTGGTCTTGGCGGCTGCATTTAATGACAGAGCAACAACAGAATCAAACAAAGAATCCGGCTTAAAACTTATGTCTTTGTCCGAGAAAACATGGTGGATTATTTCGCTATCAATAATTTTGCTGTTGTCACGGATGTGAAAAATGGTCTGCTCCTTGCTTTCGGTTATATAAAGGTTCAGTTTCAAAGAGTCGCCTTTGTCCTTTATGTTGTGAAGAGAACAGTATAAAAGATTGAAGATTGCAAGTTCAAGCCTTGTCTTTTCAATCAGAATAGGGGTTGCCTGTGATTTGGGAGTAAAGGAAACCTGAACCTCCGCATAACCGGAAACTGTGTCTGCAAAGTTTTCGGCAATGCCTGTAACCAACCGGTCAGGCTCAAAGGTCTGCTTTTTGGATATGGCAGAGGAATCTTTTTTGTTTTCGTACAAATACTGAAAAATATTGCATATACGGTTTATGTGCAGTTTGCAAACTTGTGATGTTTGCAGCCTTTGCATATTTTCTACAGATAATGACTGTTCAAAATTTAAAACCCGGTCGGTTGCATTGTAGCTGACCAGAATAAGTTGCTTGAATATGGCAAAAATGGCCATAATAAGTGGATAGTCCTGACTGTTGTGCATAAAATCATCTCCTATGATATTAATATACCATGAAAATGTGCTAAATTCAACACAAACAGATGCAAAACATGGCAAAAACACAGGGAAATGAAAATTTTTTTGACTTGAAGTTGGAGCAACAGAGAGGATAAAAGAGAAAAACGGAGAAAACAAGACTTCTTGATAAGCTAAATTAATTTCTTTGAAAAAAGGGGTTGACAAAAGAAAGAATTAGTATTATAATTGGATATGCTGCGTCAGGATGATGCGTTGCAAGGGCAGATTTGCCCTGATTGTTCTGAGATTGTGGCAGGATTTATGATGGCAGACTGTGGGCAAATGCACACAGCAGAGTAAATACTTCAGTGTGTGGATTTGCTCATAGTCTGAAAAAATTTTAGGAGGTATGAAAAATGTCAACTTATATGGCAAAAGCAAATGAGCTTGAGAAAAAGTGGTACATTATCGACGCTGCCGGCAAACCCCTTGGTCGTGTTGCTGCAAAGGCTGCTGAGATTTTGAGAGGAAAACATCGTCCCGAATTTACTCCCAACGTAAACTGTGGTGAATATGTTATTATCATCAACGCAAAGGACGCTGTTTTGACAGGTAACAAACTTGAACAGAAGAAATATTACAGACACACTGGTTATATCGGACACCTCAAAGAGATATCTTACAAAGATATGATGGCAAACAACCCTGAGAAAGCTATGGAACTCGCTGTTGCAGGCATGATTCCTCACAACACTTTGGGCAGACAGGCTCTTAAGATGCTCAAGGTATATGCAGATGCAAATCACAATCACGCTGCTCAGTCACCGGTTGAGTGGACAGGCGAGATATAATAGAGGAGGAATGAAGTAATGGCAAATGCAGTTCAGTATTACGGAACAGGTAGAAGAAAAGAATCTGTTGCAAGAGTAAGACTTGTACCCGGCAACGGAACAATTACAATAAACAAAAGAGATATTGACGATTACTTTGGTCTTGAAACACTCAAGACAATCTTTCGACAGCCATTGGTTCTTACAGGAACACTTGGCAAATTCGACGTTTTGGTAAACGTTAAAGGTGGCGGTTTCACAGGTCAGGCTGGTGCTATCCGTCATGGTATCGCTCGTGCACTTTTGGAAGTAGATGCTGAAAGCTTCAGAGCAACTCTCAAGGCTGCAGGTTACCTCACACGTGACCCCAGAATGAAGGAAAGAAAGAAATACGGACTCAAGGCAGCAC